>JBFGLK010000508.1:0-3406 GCA_041576195.1 Promineifilaceae bacterium (SeqCode) | reverse complement strand
TCGTCTACGAGCGCGACGATCGGGTTGGCGGCCTCCTGACCTATGGCATTCCCAACATGAAGCTGGACAAGGCGCTGGTCGCCCGCCGCGTGGCCCTGTTGGAGGCGGCCGGCGTCCGTTTTCAGACCGGCGTCGAGGTCGGCGCGGACGTGGCCGTCGCCGACTTGCGAGAAGCGCACGACGCCGTCGTGCTCTGCACGGGCAGCCGCCGCCCGCGTGACCTGGCCGTCCCGGGGCGGGAGCTGGCGGGCATCCACTACGCCATGGATTACCTCGGGCCGAACACGCGCTGGCTGCTGGCCGGGGCCAACGGCAGCGGGCCGCCGCTCACGGCTGCCGGCAGGGACGTCGTCGTCATCGGCGGCGGCGACACCGGCACTGACTGTGTGGCCACCGCCCTGCGCCACGGCTGCCGCGGCCTGACGCAGCTCGAGATCCTGGAGCGCCCGCCCGACAAGCGGGCGCCGAACAACCCGTGGCCGCAGTGGCCGCGCGTCTTCCGCCAGGACTATGGGCACGAGGAGGCCGAGGCCGTGTTCGGCGCCGACCCGCGCCGCTTCGCCGTGATGACGACGGCGTTCCTCGGGGACGGCCTGGGCCGGGTGCGGGCGGTCCAGACGGTGGACGTCCGCTGGGAGCGCGAGGACGGTCGTTGGCAGCCACGGCCGCTTGCCGGCAGCGAGCGAGAGTGGCCGGCACAGCTGGTGCTTCTGGCCATGGGCTACCTCGGCCCAGAAAGCGACCTGCCCGAACAACTTGGGGTCGACCGGGACGCCCGCGGCAACCTCGCGGCGCCGGAGGGGAGTTACGAGACCGGGGCGCCGGGCGTGTTTGCTGCCGGCGACGCCCGGCGCGGCCAAAGTCTGGTCGTCTGGGCCATCCGCGAGGGCCGGGCCGCCGCCCGTGCGGTGGACTTGTGGCTCATGGGGGAGACGGCGCTGCCGTAGGGAGTCGGGTAGTCAGGAAGTCGGGCAGTCGGCTGGTTGGATCGTTGGCTGGTTTGCCAGGTCCCTGCATGCCCTCTCCGCAACCCGGAGCGGCAACCTGCGTACTGGTTCATGACGCGTTCGTCGCAATCGTCCGCGAGAAGGCCGCTACAGTCGTCGCGTCGACGACCATGGCATTGTCGCGCGACGATGACGGACTACTCGACACACGACAATCCGACCACATGACTAGTCGTCAAGGAATGGGAGCGTATGAACCAGCAACAACTCGAGCAACACGTCCCGATCCTGGGATGGATCCACATCGTCAGCAACATTATCTTCCTGTTGATCGGCTTCTTCGTCTTCCTCTTGCTCGCCGCCATTGGCGTGGCCGCAGGAGATCCGGAGGCTGCGCCTATTCTGCTGGTGGTAGGGACGTTCGTTGCCGGCATCTTCGTCGTGCTGGGCCTGCCGGGCATCGTGGCCGGCTGGGGCCTGTTGCGCCGCAAGGCGTGGTCGCGCATACTGGCCCTGGTCGTCGGCATCCTGGGCCTGATCAACTTCCCGTTTGGCACGGCCATCGGCATCTACACGTTGTGGGTGCTGCTGCAGCCCGAGGCGCCAGAATATTTCCTGACCGAGAAGAGCGTCTGACCGGGCGTTGGCCGTCTGAAGGAGTAACATGAGCGAAACAAAATCACCCGAGAAGAAAGGCCTGCGGGGTAAGGGTCGCCTGACGCCGGCCCGCGACCTGGTGGACGCGATGCTCGACCGTCGCGTGGTCATCCAGAAGCGGGGTGGCAGAGAGCTGGTGGACGCGCCTCTGGTCGCCGGCCTGGGCGCGATGCTCGTCCTCGGGCCGTGGTCGGCCCTGGGAGTGGCGGCAGCGCTGCTCACCGATCACTCGATCGTCGTGCGCCGCCGCGAGACGGCGGCCGCCGCGCCGGCAGCCGAGGAAACCTCACTGGCGCCGCCCGCGGCCGAGGAGCCGGCCCAGTGCCAGGGCGTCACCAAGTCGGGCTCGCGCTGCAAACTGCCGGCACAGGCCGGGTCGGCCTACTGCCACCTCCACGGCTAGGCACGCGCCGGGGTCGGTCGCGTCTAGCTGGCCAAGAGGCGGCGGGTCGCCTCCGCCTCGGCCTCCATCCCCAGCTCGACGAAGAGCGCCAGGGACGTTTCCAGGGCGCTCATGGCGGCGTCCCCATCCCCAGCCTCCCGGCTGGTCTCGCCCAGCGCTCGCTCGGCATAGGCCCACATGTAGACGTCCTCATTCTGAGCCGCGATCTGGCTCGCCAGCCGCAGGCTGGCCAGCGCCTTCTCCAGCGCCCCCTCGGCCCGATCGACCAGCCCGAGCGTGAACAGGCCGTAGGGCTGAGTAAACGGCTCTTCCTGCGTCAGCACCAGGCCCGCGAATTGCCGGGCTCGTTCCAGGTCCCCCAACTCGTAACAGCCTTCCGCCAAATTGGCCGCCGTGGCCGCGATGCCGTGCGTGTGGCCGATCCGCTGGAAGAACGGCAGGGCCTGCTCGGCCGCCGCCACCGCCTCGGCGAAGCGGCGCGTCTGGATGTAGGTGGAGGCCAGCAGGCTGCGCACGGTTTCGCGATTCAGCCGATCGCCGACCCGGTCGTAGTAGGCGATCGCCTGCTCCGCGTGCTCGACCGCCTCGGCCAGCTTCGCCTGGCGGCTGAGCAGGGTCGTCAGATCGCGGTGGGTTTGCGCCAGGCCGGCGTCGTGGCCCAGGCTCTCGGCCACGGCCAGCGCCCGTCGATAGGCCAGCAGCGCCTCGGCGTAGCGGCCCTGCTCCGCCAGGACCACGCCCTGCAGGTTCTCCGCCTCGTATTGCGCCAGCAACGCCTCCTGCCACGCCTCGTCCATCTGGCGCTGCCGGACGCGCAGGCGGGCGCGGCGGGCGCGCAGCCAGACGGTCTGGTTGAGCAGCCGGGTGGCAGCACTCACCGCCTCGTCATAGGTAGCCATGCCGGCATCGGGCTGGCCCAACGCCTCCAGGAACTCGCCGCGCAGCGTCCGCGCCGACAGGGCCAGCTCCGACGGTAGCGTCCAGTCGACCGCCTCCAGCGCCTGCAGGCCGGCGCGCGCCTCACCCTCCAGCCGCCGCAACTCCGCCCGAATGACGCCAAGGGCCCGGCGCTCACGCGGCCTCAGCCGGCCCGCCGAGATCTCCGCGAAGACAGCCAGCGCCGCCGCCCCCTGGCCACGCCCGATCTCGCTCCGGCGGCGGGGGAACCAGAGCTGGACCGCCTGGTCCGGCCGACCGGCGCGCCAGAAGTGGTAGGCGGCCGGCGTAAACTCGCCGCGGGCGGCCCGGGTGGCCGCCGCCTCCCGGTGCAGAGCCTCGCGGCGCTCTGCCGGCAGCTCCCGGTAGATGAGCTCCCGCAGCGCCGGCCAGAGCGTCACCCCGCCGGCGCCGTCTGCCTGGACCAGGCCCCGCTCCAGCAGGCCGGCCAGCGCCTCCCGCT
>JBFGLK010000507.1:0-3406 GCA_041576195.1 Promineifilaceae bacterium (SeqCode) | reverse complement strand
TGGCCTCTTCCAGGCTGGGAAGGTAATTCAGGCGAATCGTCTCTTGCCGGTCAGTCAACTGCTCGTAGTGGATGCGGCCCGCTTCCCGGGCAACGTGGACGAAGAAGGCGGCGCGCCGGGCGAACAGAGTGCCGGCAAGGGCGGCCAGCTTCTCGGTGAAGATTGGCAGCACGTCGTGGCCCTCGCCCGTCTCCGCCAGTTGTCGCAGAACCGCGTTGCGTTGCTCCAGGAGCTTGTTGTATGTCGACAGCGACCGGCAATAGCCGGGGTCGATCTGGCACAAGGTCACGTCCACGAAGCGGCGGCGATGGGCCGGCGGGCCGGTGATCAGCTGGATGTCTTCCGGCAGAAACAGGATGGCGCGCAGCGTGCCGAGCAGATCCATGAGCCGGACCTTGCGCCGATTGACGAGGGCCTCGCGCCGGAAGCTGCCGTTGCCATTCAGCGACGACCCCTCCTTGATCAGGCGCAGCTCCACCTCGCGATGGCCGTCTCGGGCTTCCAGGTGGGCGACGAGACGGCCGACGGCGACCAGTTCGCCCGCTTCGGCGGCGTCCCAGCTAAGCAACTGCTGATCGTTGTCGGCAAGCGGCGAGCGCGTCGTGGCCAGATAGAAGAGCGCTTCGAGCAGGTTCGTCTTTCCCTGGGCGTTGCGGCCATGCAGCAGCACGGGTCCCGCCGCCAGGTCGAGCTCCAACCGGCGGTAGTTGCGGAAGTTGGTCAGGGACAGATGTGTGACGCGCATGGTCGCATTCGCGTGGCCACGACAGGGCCTGGGATAGGTCCGTTTCACTGTAGGATAGCGCAATGCTCTGGCGATCGCCAGGGTAATTGGTACTCTCCTGGGCCGCCCGCGCATGGGTCATTGGTCGCCCATTCCCGGTGCGGGCAGGCGCCTGGGCGCGGTTGCGACCCCCTGGTCTCCATGCTATGCTTGTGCCGGCAGCCGGAGCCGGACCCAACAAGCGGCCGCCGTCGGGTTAGCGCCCCATCTTCTCTGTAGACAAGCCATGCCGCCTCCCTGCGGCGCCGCCGAGCTAGAGAAACCGGGCGACCTTGCTACCGACGGCCCGGAAGTGGGAGCAACCGGTATGACCTCGCCGGGTTGGGCGGCCTCCTACCGCCCGGTCCGCTACTACTGGGATGCGTGTGCGCCATGGATGAAGACGCCGTTCCCCGCAACTCCCCGCTCGCCATGCTCTTCACGTTGCTCGTCGTCGTCGCCCTGCCGCTCGGGCTTGGCATCCTGCTGGGCCCCCGGCTGGTGCCAGAGCCCAAGATCGGGATCGTGCGGCTGATTTACGAGATCGACGGCCTGACTGCCTTTGAGCTCGGCGAGCAACTGAGCGTGGCGCGCTCCTCCCCTGACATCAAGGCGCTGGTGCTGATCGTCAACAGCCCCGGCGGCTCCGCCGCCTACAGCGAAGAGCTGTTCCTGGACGTCTGGCAGACGCGGCAGGAGATGCCCATCGTGGCTTCCATCGACCTCCTCGCCGCGAGCGGCGCCTACTACGTCGCCGTCGCCGCCGACGAGATCTATGCCAAGCCCTCCTCTGGCGTGGGAAGCATTGGCGTTATTGCCTTCCTGCCGGAGCCCGCGGTTCTCGAAGAAGAGCTACTCACGACGGGTCCCTACAAGGGCACTGGCGGCACCCAGGACAGCTTCATGCGCCAGATTGAGATGGCCAAGTTCTCCTTTCTGGCGGCGATCGAGTCTGGCCGGGGCGATCGCCTGCTCGTCGGGCCCGACGTCCTTTCACGGGCGGAGATCTGGAGCGGGGTCGAGGCCCGGGAAATGGGCTTGATCGACGGGCTGCTCCCGACCGACGAGACGATCCGGCGGGCGGCCGACCTCGCCGGACTGGCCGATTATGAGGTCGTCGAGCTTTTTCCGCTGGCGTTCCCGGAGACCGTTGACACCCTTGGCGGGACCTATAAGGCGCCGGAGGTAGATCCGGAGCGGCTCTGGCGGGCGCCGGCCGGCCTGGCTGCCGGCATCTACTATCGCCACGTCCAGATGCCGACCCGGCGCTAGGCGACCGGCCCAAGAGCCAGACGATCGAGGACACACCGCATGCGACGCGCGCTACCAGTCCTCCTCATTTTCCTACTCCTCCTCTTCCTGCCCTCCGCCCTCCGCTACTTCAACTACTATGCGCCCGCCAGCGACGCCTACCAGCCGCCCGAAGATTACGCGCTGGGAGACGTGCCGGCCCTCGTGCCGACGCCGGCCTTTCGCAACGTCGACTTCTCGCCGGCAGAGACGCGGGGGCAGGTTCTGCTCGACTTCGGCCACGACAACGACTTCTCCCTCGACGAGCTGAGCTTCCTTGATGGGCAACTCGCCTCCCGAGGCTATGAGCTGGTCCCATATGACGGTCAAGACCTGGCCCGGGCGTTGCGACCGGTCAGCGCCTTTGTGGTCATCACGCCGCTGAAGGGGTTCAGCCTGGACGAGATCCAGGCGGTCAGCGCCTTCGTCGACCGGGGCGGCCGCCTCCTGCTCGTGGGGGATCCTTCCCGCTTTACCTCCGACGTGGACGAGGACGAATTCGGCTTCATCAGCCGAATATCGATCACCGACGATCAGCTGCCATTGAACAGCCTGGCCAACGCCTTCGGCATCATCTTCAGCGGCGACTACCTTTACAACACACTGGCCAACGAAGGCAACTTCCGCAACATCATCGTTACGGGGGCGGGACTGAGTGGCGCCGGATTCACCGAGGGGCTGGAGCGCGTGGTGCTCTACGGCGCCCATTCGGTGCGCGTCGTGGCGGCCGGCACGCCGTTGCTCCTGGCCGACGACGACACCTGGTCGTCGGCCACCGATAGACCAGGAGGGCTGGCCATGGGCGCGCTGTCCGGGGATCGGACGGTCCTGGCGCTGGGTGACGTCAACTTCCTCGTCGAACCCTACGCCACCGCCTACGACAACAGCGCGTTCATCGAACGCGTCGTCGACTTCCTGACCGACGTGGAGCGCGCGCTCGTCCTGGACGACTTCCCCTATTTCTTCGGCGAGTCCGTCGATCTCGTCTACACCGGCGCACCGGACCTGGGGCCGGATGCGTTCGACGAGATCATTGCTCTGCAAGCGGCCTTTCGCCAGACCGGCCGCGATCTGAGCCTGGCCGCCAGCTCGTCACCGGATCGCGATGCGCTCTACCTGGGGCTGTACAACCAGGCGGAGGACGTCGCGGCGCTGGTAGAGGCCGCCGGCATCACCCTGGTCATCGACCCGCCGCTCCCGGAGGCGACGGCAGACGAGGCCGGTGATGACGACGTCGATCCGGCGGAAGCAGCTGAGCCGGCGCGGCGCCTCCTGCAGGGCGTCCTGGGCAACGTGCAGATGTCTGGCACCGCGCTCTTGCTCCTCGACGAAGAAGACGGTGCCCGGTCGCTG
>JBFGLK010000506.1:0-3406 GCA_041576195.1 Promineifilaceae bacterium (SeqCode) | reverse complement strand
TGTCGCTGTCGCCCAGGGGCAGGGGCAGGCGCCCCGGCCGGTTGAAGGCCGCCGCCAGGGCGTTCAGGATGGCCCGGCTGACCAGATCCTCCTCACCGGCGCGGTCGCGGGCCCCCTTCTCCAGCCCGAGGCGGTACCAGGCGACGCGCCCCGGCTGCCAGGTGGCGATGTGGGCCCGGTGCGCCCCGCGTTTGGGCCGATCCGTGATGATCGTGGCCGTGCAGGCCAGGCCGACCAGGTGGTCCTCGCCGTGCAGCCAGCGCGCCCGGCTCAGGGCGCGGCCGGCCATCAGGCGGGCGGTCTGATCGGCCACGTATTGGGGCGGCGCCTGCCCGAGGAAGTCGTCGAAGGCGGCCCAGTCGTAGGGCACGAGGGCCTCGAGCAGGGTGCGGGAGGCGCCGGGCACGCCGAGCAACCAGGCCAGCGCCTGGCTGCCGGCACCGGCGATGACCATGACGGTGCGCCCCCGATGGTCGTGCAGGGTCTGGACGAGCGCGGCGACGTCTGGCGACATGGAGCGATTGTAGCAGCATCGGCGCGCTTCGGGCGAGTGGGCCGGCCAGCAGACCCCGCCGGTCGTGCAGACCCCTCAGATTTCTAAGAACCGCGGGATCTAAGACGGCGCGGCGGCTGCCAGCCTACCCCGGGTCGGGCGCGCGGGCCATAGGCAGATGTACCGTCTATTGGAGCCCTGGCCCTTTTGCCGGATCGCCGGGCTTGTTTCATAATGAGGCCCGCGATGCCTATCGAACTCGTCCTGCTCTGGCTGGTGCCCCTCGCCCTGCTGGCCCTCCTCTGGGGGATGCGACGCTGGCGCGGGGAGATCGGCCCGGCGCGCGACTGGCTGCGTCGGACCCTGGCCGGCGGGGACGCAGACCCAAGCGGCCACCACTTGCCGGCAGCGGAGGCCGCCGCCACGACAGGCGCTCCGGACGTTCCGGCGCCTTCTGCCCCGGCAGAGGCACCCCTGCCCGCACCGGACGCCTTCACCCTCGCCGCCCTGCGCCTCCCCATCACGGCGCTGCTGCTGGGCGGACTGGGGCTGATCATGCTGGGCCAGATCCTCTACCCGCACCTGCCGCCAGAGGAGCGACCGCGCCTGATCACGCTCATGGTGCTCGGCTTCGCCGCCTTCCTCCTCGGCACGCGCACCATCGCCCGACCGCGGCCGCCGCGCTGGCTGCTGACCCCGAGCTGGCGCCTGGCGCAGGCGCTGGGGATCACCGGGGGGCAGCTCGTCTTGCTGGGCCTGGCCCCCCTCTACGCCTACCTGGCCAGCCTGGCCGCCGGGCCAGGGCTTTCCGCCCGGCTGCCGGCACTGGCCTGGGGCGCCTGGCTGGCGGCCGCCGCGGCCGTCGTCGGCGGTAGCCTGCGCCCCGGCCGGGAGCGCCCTTATCGCTTCACCCGCAACGACATCCTGCTCACGGCCGGACTGCTGGCGCTGGCCTTCCTCCTCCGGGGCACCGGCACCGCCCAGATCCCGACGACGTTTTCCGGGGACGAGGGCTCCGTTGGCCTGATGGCTGTGCAGTTTGCCCGGGGGGAGGTGGACAACCCGTTCGTCGTCGGCTGGTTTTCCTTTCCCTCACTCTACTTCTGGGTGCAGGGCGTCAGCGTGCGCCTCTTCGGGCAGACGATCGAAGCGATGCGCATCCCGGGGGCGCTCGCGGGCGCGTTCACCGTCGTCGCCCTTTACTGGCTGGCTCGGGTGATGTTCGACCGGACGACGGGGTTGCTGGCCGCCGGTTTCCTCCTGGCCTCCCACTACCACATCCACTTCAGCCGCATTGGCTTGAACAACGTGTTCGATGGTCTGTTCGCCGTCGTGGTCTTCGTCGGCCTCTGGCACGGCTGGCGCCGTGGCCGTCGCGCCTCGTTTATCCTGGCGGGCGTCGCCCTGGGGTTGGGCCTGTACTTCTACGTGACCATCCGGGTTCTGCCGTTGCTGCTCCTGCTTTGGGCCGGCCTGGCCTTCCTGGCCCGGCCGGCGCGCTTCCGCGAGCGCCTGCCGGGAATGGCGCTGGCGGCGTGGGTGGCGCTGGTCCTCTTCCTCCCGCTGGGGCTCTATTTCGCCGCCTTCCCGCGCGAGTTTGCCGCGCCTCTAAACCGGGTGACCATCTTCGAAGGCTGGCTGGCGAACGAGGTGGTGCTCACGGGCCAGTCGGCGTGGACGATCATCCGCGGTCAGATGGCGCGGGCGGCGCTGGGCTTCACCCACATGCCGTTGCGGCTCCTCTACGATGCCGGCACGCCCCTCCTCCTCCCGGGCGCCGCGGCGCTCTTCCTTCTCGGCCTGTTCATGGCCCTCTGGCAGGCCAACCTGCGGGCGGCCCTGCTCGCCCTGCCGTTGCTCTCGGTGGTCGTGCTCAGCGGCTTCAGCCAGGATCCCCCGGCCTCCCAGCGCTACATCGTGGCCATGCCGCTCGTGGCCATGCTGGTCGCCCTGCCCCTGGCCCAGATCGGCCAGTGGCTCCGGCGACTCTGGCCCGAATACCGGCGCCTGATCGCCGTGGGCGCGGCGCTCGTCATGCTGGCGCTCATGGCGACGGATGTGCGCTACTACTTCGGCGAGGTCTATCGCGACTACATCCTCGGCGGCCTGAACACCGAAGCGGCCACCCGGATCGCCTTCTACCTCGAGCGCGAGCCCAACCCGACCCAGGACGTCTACTTCCTGGGCTTTCCCCGCATGGGTTACTACAGTCTCTCGACGATCCCGTATCTGAACCCGGCAATGAACGGCATCGACGTCACCGACACGCTGACGGGCCCGCCCGACTGGCCGCTGGCGCGGGACACGCTCTTCATCTTCTTGCCAGAGCGGGAGGGAGAGCTGGCGCACGTGCGGGCGGCCTATCCCGAGGGTGAAGTCGACCGCGTCTACCGGCTACGAGCGCCGGATGCGCTGTTGTTCACGGCCTACGCGGTCGATGGATCGGCGCTGACCCGGCCCTGAGCGGCGGGGGCCGCTACTCGGTCGTGTGGTTGGTCCCGGCGCGGCGCAGGTAGCTGCCGAACATGGGGCTGGGCTTGGCCGTCCATGCTCCCTCGGGGGCGTTTTCGGCCGTGAAGTCGAGGAACCCCTGCACCCGGCTGTCGAGCAGGTCGATCTGGTGCAGCAGGATCGCCTCCAGGGTTTTGGGCGTGACCGGCGAGCCCCACTCCTGGGTGCCGTGGTGGGAGAGGATGAGGTGGACGAGCTCCCGGACCTGCTCGGGGGTGATGTCCTCGCGGCCGGCCGCTGCCTGCTCCACCACGAACGCCGCCCGGGCGATGTGGCCGACGAGCTGGCCGTCATCCGAGACCTCGAACGACCCCTCGAACGAGTACTCCCACACCTTGCCCATATCATGCACCAGCGCGCCGGCGATCAGCAGGTCCCGGTCGACGTGGGCGTAATGGCCGG
>JBFGLK010000505.1:0-3407 GCA_041576195.1 Promineifilaceae bacterium (SeqCode) | reverse complement strand
GCCTCCTTCAATCACGCGGCCATCGGCGCGACCGACTGCAGCGCCTGCCACGCCTCGCCGCCCAACCACTATGCTGGCGAATGCCGCGTCTGTCATCAGGACACGGCCAGCTTCCGCAACGTCAACTTCAGTCACGCGGGACTGTCGGATTGTGCCGCCTGCCACACGCCCCCGCCAAACCACTTCCCGGGCCAGTGCTCAGGCTGCCACAGCACCGACACCTTCACTGGCGCGTCGTTCAACCACTCCTTCCCGCTCAATCACGGCGAAGCCGCGGGCAACTGCGGTGCCTGCCACACCGGTCCGCCACCGGCCTTCGCCTGCACGCTGTGCCACGACGCGCAGGAGATGGCCGACGAGCACGCCAAGGAAGAAATCCTGGAAATCGGCAGTTGCCTTGGCTGCCACCCAGGCGGCGAAGAACCAGACGACTGATTGCGCGCCAGAAAACAGGACGAACGTGCCATAGCCAGCGCCCAACCACTGCACGTATCCTATGGCTGCGGGCCAGGCTGGTCTGATCCGGGCAGGGGGATGCGACCCCTGAGGCGATCACCTGCCCCCGCTCGCCAGCGCTATGATTGAAGCCGACAACCTGAGTAAGCAATTTGATGACTTCGCCGCCGTTTCGGATTTGAGCCTGGCCGTTGGGGGCGGCGAGCTGTTGGCCCTGCTCGGCCCAAACGGTGCCGGCAAGACCACCACGGTGCGCATGCTAAGCGCCATCCTGCGCCCGACGAGGGGGACCGCGCGCGTCAACGGACACGATGTGGCGCGCGCGCCCGAACAGGTGCGCCGCAGCGTCGGGCTTTTGACCGAGCACCCCGGCCTCTACGCCCGCATGTCCGGCCTTGAGTATCTCTCCTTCTATGGCCAGCTCTATGGCTTGAGCCGGCCCGCCATTCGCGAGCGGGCCCTCCGCCTCTACGAGCGTTTTGGTATGCGCGGTGAGGCCAATCGTCGCCTGGGCGACTACTCCAAGGGCATGCGCCAAAAAGTGGGCCTGATCCGCGCCATGCTGCACGATCCGGCGGTTCTGCTACTGGACGAGCCGACCTCGGCGATGGACCCGCTGAGCGCCCGACTCGTGCGGGAGGCCATCGCAACCGTGCGCGCTGACCGCCGGGCGGTCATCCTGTGCACGCACAATCTGGCGGAAGCGGAAGAACTGGCTGACCGCATCGCCATCATCTCGCGGGGCCGTCTCGTCGCCCTCGGTACCCCGGAGGCGCTCAAGCAGCAGCTCCTGGGCAAGCCGCTGTTCGAGGTCTTGCTGGACAGGGCTGTAAACCAGGACTTGGGCGTCATGGCCGCGGCGGAGGAACTGGATCGGCTGGCCGGGGCGATCGGCGTGACCCTGATGCCGACTTCGGCGGACCGTCTGCGGGTTCAGGCATCCGATCCGATTCGGGACAATCCGCGCCTGATCGCCGGCTTGCAAGGGCTGGGGCTCGGCGTCGTGGCGCTCTGCCCTGTCGCCCAAAGCCTGGAAGAGGTCTACCTGCGCGCCGTCGGCGAACCGGAGGACGCAAACTAGATGGACTTGCCCGCCTCACTCTCCAGGTCCGCCTTGTCCCAGCTCGATTGGGGCGGGTGGCGCCTGGCACTCACCGTAACGCGGCGCGAAGTACGCGATTCATTTCGAGACTGGCGCATCATCGTGCCCATCTTCATCCTGACGCTGTTCTTCCCGGCGCTCATGAATTTCACTGCCGGGCGCCTCTTCGCCTTTGTCGGCCAATACGGGGCGGAAATCGTCGCCGAGCGCGTGGTGCCCTTCTTGCTGCTCGTGGTCGGCTTCTTTCCCATGTCGTTCTCGCTGGTCATCGCCCTGGAGACGTTTGTCGGCGAAAAGGAGCGCAAGAGCCTGGAGCCGCTGCTGACGACGCCACTCACCGACGTGCAGCTCTATGTGGGCAAGGTCCTCGCTGCCGTGGTGCCGCCGCTGGCGGCCAGCTACGTAGGCATCACGGTCTACCTGGTCGGCCTGTGGCTGAGCCTGAGCTGGCGCCCGCCGGCGACCCTCCTCGTCCAGACCTTTCTGATCACGACCATCCAGGGCATCGTCATGGTGGCCGGTGCCGTGGTCATCTCCAGTCAGACGACCAGCGTGCGGGCCTCGAACCTCTTGGCCAGCTTCATCATCGTGCCCATGGCCCTTCTCATTCAGGCGGAGGCCATCGCCCTGTTCTACGCCAATTACGGCGGGCTGTGGTGGGTGATCGTCGGCCTGTGCATCATCGCCGTGGTGCTGGTGCGCATGGGCGTTCTCCTCTTCAATCGGGAGGAACTCATCGGCCGGGACATCGACCACATCCGCCTGGGATCCATGGCGCGGCGCTTTGTCGATCGCTTCCTAGGCCGGACGGCCGCCGGCACGCCCGGGCTGCGCACCTGGTATGGCCAGACGCTACGACTGACGGGGAGCCTGCGCCTGCCGGCAGCCGCCTCGATCGTGGCCTTCGCCGGCGGAGGCGTGCTGGGCCTCGTCCTGGCCCGGCTCTACCCGCTGCCCGCCCACATTCAGGCGCAGATGGGAGCCTTTGACCTGGCCGACAACCTCTCCCTGATCCAGGCAGTCCAGCCGGACCTTCCCTTGCTCATCTTCGGGCATAACCTGCGGGCACTGGCACTGCTCGTGCTGCTCGGCATGTTCACCTTTGGCGTCATGGGGTTGCTCGTCTTTATGCTCCCCTGGGCCGTCATCGGCTTTGCCTGCGGGCAGCTGGCGCTCGCCGGGCTCGATCCGTTCCGCTTCCTGGCGGCCACCGTGCTCCCCCACGCCTGGCTGGAACTGCCGGCACTTATCCTCATCTCGGCGGCGGCACTGCGCTGGCAGATCCTGCTCATCGCCCGCCCACCGGCCCGCACCATCAGCGAAGGGTGGCTCGACGCCGCCGCCGACTTTGGTCGCGTCTTCCTGGCGCTTGGCATCCCCCTGCTTGCCCTGGCGGCGATCGCCGAAGCCTACCTGACTCCCCGCGTGTTATTCGCCCTCTACGGAGCGTCCTGAGAGTCTGGTCGATGATGGCCGCGCCCGTCGACCTGGCGCGACAGGTGCTGGGCCCGCTGACGCGCCGCGCTGAGGGCCGCCGCCACGCGGTCGGTCAGGGATTGGCTATCCTCTCGGCGCATGGCTTGAATCGGCTGCCCGAACACGTAGAAGAAGTCACTGAAGGGCAGGGTCACCAGGTACTCGTCCCAGCGGCGCAGTTTCCAGGCCGGCCGGCAATACGCTCCCATCGGCAGGATCAACGCCTCCGCCTTCTGCGCCACGAACGCCATGCCCGCCTTCGGGGTGAAGGCCGGTCCATCGGGCCCATCCGGGGCGATCATGGAACGATAGCCGCGCTTCATCGCTTTGACGACCTCCAGGACAGCCCGTCCCGCCACGACCGGGTTCCCCT
>JBFGLK010000504.1:0-3414 GCA_041576195.1 Promineifilaceae bacterium (SeqCode) | reverse complement strand
CGCGCCGCTGGTCCTCGCCGCGGTTGGCGTCTTTCTCTCCATTATGGGCATCTACCTGGTGCGCGCCGACGAAGGAGCCAGCCAGCAGAAGCTGATGAACGCCCTGAGTCGCGGCCTCTACGGCAGCTCGATCGGCATCGCCGTGCTGGGGCTGGGTGTCGTCCTGCTGCTGGAGCTACCAAACGCCGTCTCCGTCTGGATCGCCATTCTCGTCGGCCTGCTCGTTGGCATTATCATCGGCAAGGCGACAGAGTATTACACGTCGCACGCCTACAAGCCGACCCGGGCGATCAGCGAGCAGGCCAGCACCAGCTCGGCCACGGCCCTCATCGAGGGCATGGCCGTTGGCATGGAGTCGGTGGGTGTGCCGGTGCTGGCGGTGGGTGCCGGCATCGCCGTCAGCTTCTTCGCCGTCGGCGGCGATGGGAACATCCTCATGGGCCTCTACGGCGTGGGCATTGCCGCCGTGGGCATGCTGTCCACCCTGGGCTTCACCCTGGCCACCGACGCCTATGGCCCCATCGCCGATAACGCCGGCGGCAACGCGGAGATGTCCGGCCTGCCCTCCCAGGTGCGCTCCCGCACCGACCAGCTCGATGCCGTGGGCAACACCACCGCCGCCATGGGCAAGGGCTTTGCCATCGGCTCCGCCGCCCTCACGTCACTGGCCCTGCTCGCTGCCTACCTGGAGGAGCTGCGCCTGGGCCTGGAGCTTCGGGGTGTCGAGTCGATCACGTTGAACGGGGCCGAGGTCGCCGTCACCAGCATGACGGTGCCCCAATTCATGGCCTACTACAACGTCACCCTGCTCAATCCAGGCGTGCTCATCGGCATCTTCGCCGGCGCGGCCACGGCCTTCTTCTTCTCCTCCATGACGATGCGCGCCGTCGGGCGCGCCGCCGGCGGCATGGTCGAGGAGGTACGACGGCAGTTCAACGAGTTTCCCGGCATCCTGCGCGGTGAGGTAAAGCCGGACTACGCCCGGTGCGTGGCCATCAGCACCGCCTCCGCGCAACGCGAGATGGTCGCTCCGTCAGTCCTGGCCATTGCCGTGCCCGTGGTCATCGGCATCCTCTTCGGGCCGGCCGGCGTGCTCGGTCTGCTGGCCGGCGGACTCACCAGCGGTTTCGCCCTGGCGCTGATGATGGCCAACGCCGGCGGCGCCTGGGACAACGCGAAGAAGTACATCGAAGAGGGTCACTATGGCGGCAAGGGCTCCTTGGCTCACAAGGCGGCCGTGGTCGGGGACACCGTCGGCGACCCATTCAAAGACACCTCCGGCCCGTCGCTGAACATCCTCATTAAGCTGATGTCCATGGTCTCCGTCGTATTCGCCGGACTCATCGTCTCGTTTGGCACGAACGGCCTCGTCGGCATGCTCATCGAGAGCCTCCGCTAGGCAGCGCGACCCCCTCTGCGCCCCCTCAATGCCTTGTTCGAGGGCGTGGCCGGCCGCCACGCCCTCGCCGCATTTCTAGGACCAATGTCAGCCGCCGGCGCGGCCTGTGCCGGGGGAAAATCGGGTACAATGACCCAACGGAGGCAGGTATGTCGTCCTTGCTTGTTTACGCCCCGGCCCTGGAACACACCTGGTCGGAGCACCCAGAAAGCGCCCAACGCCTGCGTGCGATCCGCAAACATCTGGAGGCGCGAGGGCTGTGGGATCGGCTGACATCGATCGAACCGGTGCCGGCATCCCGGGCGCAAATCGAAAGCGTGCACGATGGCCACATGGTCGCCCGCATCGAACAGATCGCCGCCCAGGGAGGCGGCCTGCTCGACGGGGACACGTACGTGACCCCCGAAAGCTTCCGCCTGGCCGAGCTGGCCGCGGGCGGCTGTTGCCGGGCGGTGGACGAGGTCCTGCGTGGTCACGTCCACAACGGCCTGGCATTGGTCCGGCCGCCCGGTCATCACGCCGAGCGCGGGCGCAGCGGCGGCTTCTGCCTCTTCAACAACATCGCCATCGCCGCCCGCCATGCCCAGCAAACCTATGGCCTCTCCCGAGTGATGATCGTCGACTGCGACGTGCACCATGGTAACGGCACGCAGGACATCTTCTATGAGGATCCGTCCGTCCTCTTCGTCTCCGTCCATCTACACATGCCGATGGTCTTCTACCCCGGCACCGGCGCCAGCCACGAGACCGGCCGCGGGCCGGGCAAGGGGTATAACGTGAACGTGCCCCTACCGCCCTATGTGGGCGAAAAGGGGTATGAGCGGGTGTTTGCGGAGGTGATCTGGCCCCGCGCCACGAGCTTCCGGCCTGAGTTGCTGCTCGTCTCCATTGGCTTCGACGCCCACTGGTCCGACCCGCTTTCCGTGGCCGGCCTGACGCTGACGGGCTATGGTGGCATCGTCCGCGAGTTGCTGGCGATTGCCGACAGCCTCTGCGGCGGCCGGGTTCTCTTCGTCCTAGAGGGCGGTTACCAGATGAAGGCGCTGGCCTGCGGCGTGGCGAACACGGCCGAGGCACTGCTCGGCGGCACCCGCCTGGAAGACCCTCTGGGCCCCATGCCGCGGCCTGAGGCCAGCATTGACGACCTGATCGACGACGTTCGCCGTCGCCTCGTCCTGGTCTGAGCCGCCGACGCGCCCGAGCGGAGCGGGGCGGCCGGGTACAAGATCATGAGCGAAATCGCGCTTACAGACTATTACCAGCAGATCGATCGCCTCATTGCGGAAAGCCGGCTGGTCGAGGCCACCGCCCACTGCCGGCACATCTTGAGCGAGCACCCCCGCCACATTCCTGCCTACCGACTGCTGGGCAAGGCGCTGCTGGAACAGCAGAAGCTCGCCGCCGCGCGCGAGATGTTCCAGCGCGTCCTCAGCGCCGATCCCGAGGACTTCGTCTCCCACATCGGCCTGAGCATCACCTTCAAAGAAGACCAGCACCTGGAGCCGGCCATCTGGCACATGGAACGGGCCTACGAGATGGACCCGTACAATGCCGGCATCCAGGAGGAGTTGCGCTCGCTCTATGCCCGGCGTCACGGGGCCGAGCCAGAGCGCCTTGCTCTGACGGCCGGCGCGCTCGCCCGGCTGCATGCCCGCTGCGAGCTTTTTCCTCAGGCCATCGCCGCCTGCCGGCAAATCCTGGCGGAAGACCCGGCTCGCGTCGACATCCAGGTGCTGTTGGCCGAGGCGCTCTGGCGCAGCGACCGGCGAATCGACGCCGTGGAAGTCTGCCAGGAGCTGCTTGACGCGTTGCCCAACTGCATCAAGGCGCTCGCCATCCTGGCCGAAGTCTGGCTGCTCTCGGGTCGTGCCGCCGAAGCCCGCGGCTATCTGCAGCACATCCAGCGCATGCTCGCGCCCGATGAAGCCCACCTGGAGCTCGAGTCGGCGGTGGGCATCGCCTTTCGCACCGACGGCGCGCCGGCGCTGCCCGACTCCGTGCGCATCGCCCAGCTG
>JBFGLK010000503.1:0-3415 GCA_041576195.1 Promineifilaceae bacterium (SeqCode) | reverse complement strand
GGCGGCGGCTGCCGGCAGCCGGCTGGTTCTCTTTCCCGAGCTTGGCCTGACTGGCTACAGCAGCGCAGATCTGTTCCGGCAGTCGCTCTTGCGCGAGGAGGCGCTGGCCGGCCTGGCGGCCGTGGCGGCGGCGGCGGCCGAGCACGACGTGGCGGCGGTCGTCGGGTTGCCGCTGGCGCTCGACGGCCGGCTCTTCAATTGCGCGGCCCTGGTGGCGGGCGGCCGGGTGGTGGGCATCGTGCCGAAGACGTACCTGCCGACCACGGGCGAGTTTTACGAGGAGCGCTGGTTCACACCCGGGCCGGCGGCCGGGGTGAGCACGGTGATCGTGGGCGGCGCGGAGGTGCCGTTCGGGGTGGATCTCCTCTTCGCCGCGGCGAATGTGCCCGGCTGCGTCTGCGGCATTGAGATCTGCGAGGATCTGTGGGCGGTGAGCCCGCCCAGCGGCGACCAGGCGCTGGGCGGGGCGACCGTGCTGATGAACCCGTCGGCGAGCAACGAGCTCTTGACCAAGGTCGACTATCGGCGGCAGCTGGTGGGCCAGCAGGCGGCGCGCTGCCTGGCGGCCTATCTTTATGCCGGCGCCGGCTCGGGCGAGTCGACGACGGATCTGGTCTGGTCGGGCCACTGCCTGATTGCCGAGAACGGCGCGATCCTGGCCGAGACCGAGCGTTTTCAGTTCACGACGCAGCTGGCGGTGGCGGACAT
This sequence comes from Promineifilaceae bacterium (SeqCode), assembly GCA_041576195.1. Classification (GTDB taxonomy): domain Bacteria; phylum Chloroflexota; class Anaerolineae; order Promineifilales; family Promineifilaceae; genus JAGVTM01. Next base: position 2,707 of record JBFGLK010000503.1, on the reverse strand, counting down.
CGACGTGGAGCGTCTGGCCCATGAGCGCCTGAGCAACAGCACCTTTTCGGCCTCGACCCCGCCTCGCGACTTTCGCGTAGTCACGTTCAACCTGGCCGGAGAGGGGCGCACGGGGGCAGGGGAGACGCTGATCCGGCCCGGGCTGACGCGCGCGCCGTTTGTGCCGGCGGACGAGGCCCGTCGCGCCGAGCACTGCCGCGAGATCTTCCAGATCCAGGCCACGGCGCTAGCCCGGCGCCTGCAGCACACCGGCGTCGAGAAGGTGACCATCGGCGTCTCCGGCGGCCTGGACTCGACGCTGGCCCTGCTGGTGACGGCTCGGGCTTTCGACCGCCTCGGGCTGCCCCGCGAGGGGATCGTGGCGGTGACGATGCCCGGCTTCGGCACCTCGGCCCGCACGCGCGACAACGCGTCACGCCTGGCGGCGGCGCTGGGCGTGACGCTGCGCACGATTCCCATCGCCGACGCCGTGCGGCAGCATTTCCAGGACATTGGCCACGACGAGACCGTCCATGACATCACCTTCGAGAACGCGCAGGCGCGGGAGCGCACCCAGATCCTGATGGACGTGGCCAACCAGATCGGCGGGTTCACGGTGGGCACCGGCGACCTGTCTGAGCTGGCGCTGGGCTGGGCGACCTACAACGGCGACCATATGTCCAACTATCACGTCAACGCCGGCGTGCCCAAGACGCTGGTGCGGGTGCTGATCGCCTGGACCGCGGAGGCGGAGTTCGGGGGGGAGACGGCGGTGGTATTGCGCGACATCTGTGCCACGCCCGTGTCGCCCGAGCTGCTGCCGCTGGGCCCGTCCGGCGCGCTGGTGCAGAAGACCGAGGAGCGGATCGGCCCTTACGAGCTGCACGACTTCTTCCTCTACTACACCGTGCGCCACGGCTTCCGCCCGGCGAAGGTCTACTTCCTGGCGCGTCATGCCTTTGCCGGCAGCTACGAGCCGGCCGAGATCGGGCGCTGGCTGGAGGTGTTCTACCGCCGCTTCTTCAGCCAGCAGTTCAAGCGTTCGGCGATGCCAGACGGGCCCAAGGTCGGCTCCGTGGCCCTCTCCCCGCGTGGCGACTGGCGCATGGCCAGCGACGCCAGCAGCGCCGCCTGGCTGGCCGAGGTGGCGGCGCTGCGGGAGGGGGCGAGCGCGTCAACACCCTAAGGGTGTCCAAGACACCCTTAGGGTGTTGAGTGCATCCATGACATTCCTCACTTGCCCCGAGCCATCGACTTGTATAAAATTGTACAGGTTTAGACAGCTTTTTATCGTTTCCGGCCCGCCATGGGTGGCGCCGGGAGGAGTGAGATGGCGTCCCGCAAACCCGCCAATCGCCCCCGACAGGCCGGCGCCTCCCGCATGCCGGAAGGCTCGGTATTCTACGAGCGCGTCGTGCCGGCCTTGCTGGTGGTCCTGGGCGTGGTGATGTTGGTGCTCATCCTGGTGGCCGCAGGCGTGCTGCTCGGGCTCATCTCCTTTTCCTGAGGCGGGCGGTCCGGCGCCCAAGGGAGACTCCATGTCGCTGAATCTAATGCTGCCCTTCGCCTCCACCGTGGTCATGGCGGTCTTCACCGCCTGGGTGTTGCAGCGTTACCTCGTGCGTCGCCGGCTGAGCTTCCTGTTTTGGGGCATCGGCCTGGCCATGTTCGGCTTCGGCAGCTTCGCCGAGGCGTTTCTGGCCATCACCTGGAACCGCTGGGTCTTCTTTGGCTGGTACCTGTTTGGCGCCGCCCTGACCGCCGCCTGGATCGGGCACGGCACGGTCTACCTGCTCTTCCGCAAAAAGTGGGTCCACGTTGTGACGGCCGTCCTCATCGCCGGGAGCCTGGTGGCCACCGCCCTCATGCTTCAAGCCCTGGCCCGGCTGGACGTGACGGCGTTCACCCCCGGTGTGGCGATCAGCGAGCAATACCGCGAGATCATGCCGGCCGTGCGCGAGGGTGGGACGGTGCGCCTGACCACGCCCTTCTTCAACATCTACGGCCTGGTCACTCTGGTCGGCGGCGCTCTCTACTCGTCCTTCCTCTTCTGGCGCAAGCGGGTGCTGCCCAACCGCGTCGTGGCCAACATCCTGATCGCCGCCGGCGCGCTGTCCATCGGCTTCGCCAGCACCCTGACCCGCCTAGGCAATGGCTCCTACCTCTACCTGGGCGAGCTGATTGCCGCCTGCCTGATGTTCGCCGGCTTCGTCATCGCCGCCCGGCCCCAGCCGGGAGAGGCCCGGACGCGCCCGCTGCCTCAGGCCACCGACTAGTCAACAACACCTCCTGTGTTTGAGGGCTGTGGGTCCCGGCGTGCCTGGCGCCGGGACCTACCCCTCTCCTTTCTTTGCCTCCGCCCCCGTTTAGCGCTCAAAGATGAGACATAGCCCGCTAAAGGGCAACTGCATGCCGACTACTTCCTGGCCGGCTACGATTGCTTTGACGGCGAACGGCACCCCGATCAGCGGGTTGGGCACGGCGGCCTCGCAGCGGAAGACGCTCTCGCGCAGGCCGCACGTGGCCTCACGGACGTCGGGGCCGGCGAGTACGAAGACCCGGACGTCGTCGAGGTGGGTGCCGGCAGGCAGATCGACCGAGAGCGGCAGGGTCGTGAGCGCCGGCTCGACCTGGCAGCCGGCCGCGCCGACGTCGGTCATCGTCAGGCTGCCGTCGTAGCGCACGGCGGCGGGTGGGTAGGGCGCTTCGCGGGTGAGATCGGGCGCCG
>JBFGLK010000502.1:0-3433 GCA_041576195.1 Promineifilaceae bacterium (SeqCode) | reverse complement strand
TCCAGCGAGAGCAGATCTTCTCGCCGCAGGGTGTAGATGTCCGCCACGTCCCGTATCAGGCCTTGCTCGATAAGCAGTGAGGCGGTCTGGCCGCCGAACGTCTCGATGTCCATGGCGCCGCGGCTGACGAAATACTCGACGCGGCGCACCAGTTGCTCCGGGCAGGATGGATTGTCGCAGTAAATGGCCACCTCGCCGGGCACCCGGGCGACAGGGTCGCCACAAAACGGACACGCGGTAGGCGGCTCGATCGGGCGCTCGGAGCCGTCGCGGCGCTCGACCACCGGCCCGACGACATAGGGGATCACCTCGCCGGCCCGCTTCACCCAGACCGTGTCCCCGATCCGAATGTCCTTGCGGGCGATCTCCTCGTAGTTGTGCAGCGTGGCGTTTTGCACGACCACGCCGCCGATCTCCACGGGCGCGAGAACGGCCGCCGGAGCCAGGACGCCGGTACGCCCGACGTTGACTTTGACGTCTAGCAGGCGAGTCGTCTTCTCTTGCGCGGGGAACTTCATGGCAATGGCCCCGCGCGGGTCCTTGCCGACGAAGCCGAGGGACTCAGCCAGAGGGCGGTCGTTGATCTTGACGACGATCCCGTCCACCTCATAGTCAAGTTCTTGCCGGCGCGTGGTCCACGCCTCGTACGCCGCCGCGACCGCGGCCAGATCCTCGCATTGGTCGACCTCTGCCGGCACCGGGAAGCCCATCTCCCGCAAAAACGCGAGCCGATCCCATTGGCGTGGGATGTCAAGCCCCTCTACGGCGACGAAATCATAGCAGAAGAGGCTGAGTGGCCGCCCGGCCGTCACCGATGAGTCAAGCTGCCGCAATGAGCCGGATGCGGCGTTGCGCGGATTCATGTACGTCCGCTCGCCCGCCGCCTCGAGCGCCTCATTAAAGGCGGCAAACCGGGTAAGCGGGAAGAAGACTTCGCCCCGCACCACGAGATACGGGGGCGGCTGCCGAGTCACTTCCGGTTTGACGGGAATGCGCTGGGGTAACGAGCGCACCGTGCGCAGGTTTGGGGTGACGTTCTCCCCTACTTCACCGTTGCCGCGGGTCGCCCCCTGCACGAACAGGCCGTCCCGGTAGGTCAGCACAATCGACAGCCCGTCGATCTTGGGCTCTACGACGTAGTCGAGCGTAGTGTCCTCGGGCAGCAGCCGGCTGATTCGCTTGTGCCAGGCCAAGAGGTCATCGGTACCAAACGCATTGGCCAGGCTCAGCACCGGCGCCGGATGGGTCACCTTCTCAAACGAATCGAGGGTGTCGGCGCCTACTCGTTGCGTGGGCGAGTCCGCGGTGACCAGGTCCGGGTGCTCCGCCTCCAGCTCCACCAGCTCGCGGAAGAGGGCGTCATACTCGGCGTCGCTGATCACCGGCGCGTCAAGGACGTGGTAGCGGTAAAGGTGGTAGTTGATCTCGTCGCGAAGCTTCGCGATTCTGTCCGGCGCAGTCATCGCGCCTCCTATGGGGTGACGAGCAGGGCTCAGGGAGAGGCTGCCGGCAGGAGGAAGTCGCCAGCCACCCAGCCCTGCGTCTCGTCCGCCAGCTGGACCTGCCACCAGATGAACTCGCCGCCCTCGCGCGGACCGCCGATGACGAGCAGCGTCGTGCCCTCGGCCACGACGCCCAATGGCAGGTTGGTCGTGTTCGGCCCACCGCGCACCGTCACGCCAAGATCGGCCGTATTGGCCACACGGGCATAATAGCCCACGGTCACCTGAGGAGGCGGCGTGCGCAGGTCTGGCGTGGGGATCGGCGTCAACGTTGGGATCGGCGACGGCGTCGGCAAGAGGGGGGTGACCGTCGCAGTCGGATTGGGTGGCGCCGTCAGAAAGAGGATGGTCGGCGTCGGTAGCCCGGCAACGGTAAGCGGTGGCACAGCCAGGAAACGGTTGAGGATGGTCAGCGCCACCAGAACGGACAGGATGGTGACAACGACGCCCATGCCGAGCCACAGCCAGGGAAACGGCGCCCGGGGCTCGGCGCGATGGCGGCGGGCACGTGCCGCCTTCAGCTCGCTTTCACGAGGATCCTGGGGATGCTCATAGCGGGCCATGGCCTACCGCGTACGCTCCAGATGGGCCAGCAGCCGAGAACGGGGCCAGGCATTGACCACGTGGTCGGCCGTGGCCCAACCACGGCGCGCCGTGGCAACGCCGAACCGACGGTAATCGAAGTCCTCCTCGTGGTGCGCGTCCGTGTTGACGGCGAGTAGGACGCCGAGGTCGAGCGCGCGCCGCACGTGGTTGTCCTGCAGATCCAGCCGACGCGGGTTGGCATTTATCTCCACGATCGTGCCGTGTTCCGCGGCTTCTCGGAGCACCGCCTCTACATCCAGGTCGGCCCCGGGCCGGTCTGGCAGGAGCCGCCCCGTGGGATGTGCCAGCATGTCCACATGGGGATTTCGCACCGCGTTGAGCACGCGCCCTGTGACTTGCTCCCGGCTTTGCCGCAGGCTAACGTGCAGGGCGGCGATGACGAAGTCCAGCTTGGCCAGGACATCGTCCGGGTAGTCGAGCGTGCCGTCTGCACGGATCTCCATCTCGGTCCCGTGGAGAACGCGGAATGGCGGACCGAGCGCCTCGTTGGCCGCGGCGACGTCCGCCGCCTGGGCTCGTAGGCGCTCCACCGAGAGGCCGTTGGCAATGCCCAGGCTGACGGAGTGATCGCTGATGACGATCGTTTCCAGGCCGCTGGCGCGCGCTGCCTCCGCCATCTCCATGATGGAGCGCCGCCCGTCCGACCAGGTCGTATGCATGTGCAGATCGGCGACGACTTCGGCCTCTGACAGGAGCGCGGGTAGCTCACCCCGCCGTGCCGCCTCAATCTCGCCGCGGTCCTCCCGCATTTCCGGCGGCACAAAAGGCAGATCCAAGACCGCGTAGACCTCCTCTTCCGTGGCACAGAGGATCTCGCTGCCGTCCTCACGCGAGAACGCATACTCGTTCAGGCTGAGGCCCCGCTGCTGCGCCATCTCCCGCAGCCGGACGTTGTGCGCCTTGCTGCCGGTGAAGTAAGACAGGAGCGTGCCCCAGCGCGCCTCCGGCACGACGCGCAGGTCTACCCCGAGCCCCTCGGCCGTCGTGATGCGTGATTTCGTCGGACCACGACCGACGACGTGGGTCGCTTCAGGCAGGGCCACAAACCGTTCCATAATCGGCTCGGCTTCGTCCGCGGCGATTAATAGATCGATGTCGCCGATGGTTTCGCGCATACGCCGCAGAGAGCCTCCTACCGCGTGCCGGCGGACGCCCGGCAGCACGCGCAGCCGATCCAGGATGGCCCAGGCGACCGGCCAGGCGGTACCGAGCGGAACACGATCGGTCTGGGTCCGCGCCAGCAGGCGAATGCCGTCGAGAATGCGCTCCTGGGAGCGCGCGCCCATGCCGGGAAGGGCGGCCAGGCGACCGTGTTCGGCGGCATC
>JBFGLK010000501.1:0-3435 GCA_041576195.1 Promineifilaceae bacterium (SeqCode) | reverse complement strand
CGCAAGGGACTTCGGCGGACCCCTCCCCTCGCCCCGGATCTCCTCGTCCCTCTCTCCCCTCATATCCCCATGGGGCGCAGCCTGCCGCGCCCGCTACGGCACCTCGTGCCCGGCCGACGCCTCCCCCAGACGAAACCACTGCTCGCGCGTCATCGCCAACTCTAGCGCCGCCACGGCCGCGCGAATGCGGTCGAGCCGCCCGGTGCCCAGGACGGGCAGCGGGCGCGCTGGGTGGCGCATAATCCACGCCAGCGCCACCTGATCGGGCGCGGCGCCGCCCAGCTCCTCACCCACGGCGTTCAGGGCGTCGCTCACCCGGCTTTCGCGCTCACCCCCCTCACGAAAAAGGCGGCCGCCGGCCAGCGGCCCCCAAATCATGGGCGCCAGGCCCAACCGCTGGCACTGGTCGAGCGTGCCGTCGTGCAACGGGTCCAGGTGCAGCAGGGACAGCTCGATCTGGTTGGTCACCAGGGGCAGCGTCAGGCGAGAGGCCAGCAGGTCGAACTGGGCCGGGGTGAAGTTGGAGACGCCGACGTAGCGCACCTTGCCGGCAGCCACCAGCGCCTCCAGCGCCGCCGCCACTTCGTCGGCATCCATCAACGGATCGGGTCGGTGGATGAGCAGAAGATCCAGGTAGTCCGTTCCCAGGTTGGCCAGCGAGCGCTCCGCCGAGCGGAGGATGTGTTCGCGGCTCGTGTCGTAGCTATGTAGCCGGTGCTCTGGTCGTTGCGGGCTCTCCAGCTTGATACCGCACTTGGTGACCAGCCGCAGGCGTCCGCGCAGGCCCGGCTCTGCCCGTAGTGCCTCGCCGAAGCGCTCTTCGCAAGTGTAGCTGCCATAGATGTCGGCGTGATCGTACGTGGTCACGCCCAGGTCGAGGGCCTGGTGCAGCCAGTCGAGCAGCTCGGCGCGGCTCAGATCCCAGCGGCTCAGGTACATCTGGCCGGAGACCACGCGCGAGAAGCGCGGGCCGCCGGGGCACAGGTCGATTTGCAGGTTCATGGATGCTCCTCGCTAGTGGGGGGTCGTCTGGTCGTCCAGTCAAGGCAACCGCTAGGTTGCCCGTGGTCGGGTGGTGTGGCGCAGCAGACTGCGCCGATGGGTCGGGTGGTCAGGGGGCCTGGCGGGCGACCAGACAGACGCTGACCGGGGCGCTTTCGGCCTCGTTGCCGGCAGCGTCTACGGCGACGACTCGAAAGCGGTGACAGCCGGGCCCGGGGATCGTCCACTTCTCCGTGAAGGGTGGGACGGTGCTGATGGCAAACGGCACGCCGGCGCCGTCGGCAAAGAACTCAACGCGGGCGACCGACGTATCGTCGGTCACCAGGGCTTGTAGGATGACCCACTCTTCGTCGGTAAAGATCGTCTGCTCGGGCAAGGGGAAAAGGATCTCAGCCGTGGGCGGCGTATTATCGATGGTCACCTGCACGCTTGCCTCGACGAAGGAGCCATCCTGGCGGGTTGCCGTGAGCAGCAACGTGTAGAGCCCGTTCAGATTAGCGACATCCCACTCCCCGAGAACGTCTTCCACCCTGGGCTCGGTCACCTGATCGACGATAGTGAACAGCTCCGCCGGGTCGAGCCCCTGGAAGTAGGCCAGGCGGTAGCTGGCGAAGCCGTCTACGTTGGCGGTGCCGACGATCGTCAGGCGCTCGCGCACGAACTGGAATGGCGTCGGCGAGACGATGGCCACCGGCCCGCGATCGGTCAGCGGACCGGTAATCGTGTCGAACTCGGTCGGTGGCTGCTCGACCTGGTTCTCCCGCACCCAGTCGGCCGCCTCCTCGGGAAAGATCTGGTAGACCCGCGTCTCGACGAGCTCCGGCGGTGTGTAAATGGTGGCCAGGCGGCCGGTCTCGCGATTGAGGCGAAACTCCTGGTACATGGCGTCGAACAGCGTCGGCTCCGTGCCCTCGACGAACAGCTCGCGCGTTTGGGGGCAGATGGGGGTGGGCAGGAGACCAGACGGTCGGCAGACGGCCCGCTCGACGATGCCGGCAGGCCGCGTCCACGTCGCCACTGGCTCGTCCTCCAGCGTCCAGCTCATGAAGGCGCGCCACACTGGAGCGGCCCCGCGCGAACCTGGCAGATTGACCATCGGGGCGTTGTCCGTGTTGCCGATCCAGACGCCGGTGACCAGTTGGGGCGTGTAGCCGAGGGTCCAGGCGTCGCGGAAATCGTTTGTGGTCCCCGTTTTGACCGCCGCTGGGCGGCCCTCGGCCAGCTCCAGGGCGCTCGGGCAGCCAAAACCGGCGCAACGGGCGGTGGCGTCCGAGAGCATATGGTTCATCAGGTAGGCCAGCTGGGGCGTGAGAATGTCGCGCCGGGCTGGCTGGCTGTACTCATAGAGGATGTTGCCGTCGCGATCCTCCACGCGCAGGATGGACACCGGGTCGAGTGTGCGGAAGCCAAGGCGCTGGCGCTCGGGGAGCACCGGCTGGCCGATCATGACGCCCAGGTTGTCGATGACCGAGAAGGCGAAGACCATGTCCAGGAGCCGGACCTCGCCGCCGCCCAGCGTGAGCGAGAGCCCATAGCGATTGGGCCCCTGGTCCAGGCTCGTGATGCCCAGGCTGTGGGCGGTGCGGATGACGTTATCCACACCCACCCAGCTCATCACCTGGACAGCCGGCACGTTGTAGCTGCTGCCCAGGGCCTGACGCAAGCTCATCGGCCCGTGGAAGCGGCGGTCGTAGTTCTGCGGCACGTAGGCCACGCCATTGTATGGGGTGCCGAAGTCCGTCTCCACGTCGAGGACCATGGTGGCCGGCGTGTAGCCCTGGCTGAGCGCGGTCAAGTAGGTGAACGGCTTGAAAGAGGAGCCGGGCTGCCGCAGGCCGTCGACGGCCACGTTGAAGCGCCCGTCGATCGCCGCGTCCCAGTAGTTGACGCTGCCGACCAGGGCGCGGATCTCGCCCGTGGTCGGGTCCAGGGCCACGAGGGCGCCGTTGTCGACCTCGTGGTCGACGCCGAGCGCGGCGGCCGGCAGCGGCGGCAGGTAGGCGAGCGCGTGGCAGGCGGCCTGGTCGTCTGCCGGCAGCGGATCGCCAATGGCGCCAGAGAGGCGGGTCACCTGGGCGCGCAACAGGCACTCGGCCTGCTGCTGCAGTTCAAGGTCGAGCGAGGTGTAGACGCGGAGCCCGCCTCGCAGCACGGTTTCCGGGCCGAAGCGCTGCTCCAGCTCCCGGCGCACCATGAGAGCAAAGTGGGGGGCGATGATGTCGAAGCGATCCGCAACGCTGGCCCGCGTCTGCAACGGCGTGTAGCGGGCGGTGACGAGCTGCTCGCGCGTGATCAGGCCGTCCCGGGCCATCGCCTCCAGCACCAGCTCCTGCCGCATTTTGGCCTCGACCGGGTTGTCGATCGGGTTGAGGGCGGGGGATTGGGGGATGGCGGCGAGCATGGCCGCCTCGGCCAGGGTCAGCGCGGCGGCGG
>JBFGLK010000500.1:0-3437 GCA_041576195.1 Promineifilaceae bacterium (SeqCode) | reverse complement strand
CGGATGCCGACGGCGCCGGCCTCGAAGCGCGGCTTGAGGACCCAGGGGGGCGGCACCGCCTCCATGAAGGCGGCCAGGTCCTCGTAGTTGAACACCGGCGCAAATGCCGGCACCAGGAACCCCTCCGCCCGCGCCTTGACGCGCATCGCCAGCTTGTCGCGGAAGTGGCGGGCCGTCGTGTGGCCCATGCCCGGCAGCCGCAGGTGCTCCCGCAGGTCGGCCGCCGTCTCCACGTCGAAGTCGTCCAGGGCCACGAGGCGATCGAGGCGGCGCGCCCGCGCCAGGTAGCTGACCGCGTAGGTGATGTCCGGTTGCCGTGTCAGATCGGGCATGCGGAATACCTCGTCGATCGCCTCCCACGGCCAGGCAGCGTCCGCGTTGCGCTCGGCCACTAGCAACAGGTTGCGGCACCCCTGGCGCTTCGTCTCGCGCAGAAACGGCACGCCCTTGAACTCGCTAGCCAGGCAGAGAAAGGTGATGGGTTGATCGGCCATGGTCGTCTCCGGATTGTGGACGCCGGCGCACTGCCGGCGATCAGGCGCCTTGTTCGGGATGAACCCTCATACCGTTGACAAACGAGCATCGCCGCCCGCGGGCGGCGCCGTCCGTTTACACCCGCTAGCTGGCGTCGCCAGCCGCGGCGGTCTGGCGGGCAGCCCCGCCCCGCGTGATCACGTAGTGGTCGAAGTCGCGGGCGACGTAGGTGCGCGGGAAGATCGCCCGCGCCTCGTCCTTGACATCGCGCTCGTAATAGCGGCGCGACAGGTGGGTGAGCAGCAGGGTGCCCACGCCGGCGTCGCGCGCCAGCCGCGCGGCCTGGGCCGCCGTCAGGTGGCCGAACTGGCGGGCCATGGCAGCGTCCGTCTCAGTATAGGTGGCCTCGATGGTCAGGGTGTCGGCCCCCTGGCAGACGGAGACGAGATCGCTCGTGCTGCCGGCATCGCCGACATGCACGTAGCGCGTGCCGGGGATGACGCCCCCAAGCACGTCGTCCGGGTGCACTACGCGGCCATCGGCCAGCGTGATCGCCTCGCCCCGCACCAGGCGACTGCGCTCGGGACCTGCCGGCACGCCCAGCGCCTCGGCCTTCTCCGCCAGAAAAGGGCGCCGCGCGCGCTCCTCGAAGAGGAAGCCGAAGGAATCCGCGCCCCGATGTGACACGGGAAAGGCGCTGAGGCGAAAGCGATCATCTTCCAGGATCGTCAGGCCCGGCGACAACGGGATGAGCTCGATGTTCACCGGCGGGCGCGCCCCCCGCAGGGCGACGCGGAAGATCAGGTCCCCCACACGATCCAGTGCCGATGGCCCGGCGTAGATCTCCAGCTTTTCCAGCGTCTCCCAGCGGCTGAGGGTGGAGACAAGGCCGCCCAGGCCAAGGATGTGGTCCAGGTGGCCGTGGGTGAGCAGGACCTTGTCGAGCCGCTTGAACCCCAGCCCGCTCATGAGGATCTGGCGCTGGGTGCCCTCGCCCACGTCGATCAGGAAACGGTATTGCCGGTGCAACACCATGTGCGCGGACAGGCCGCGATAGGTCGAAGGCGTGGAGGCGGAGGTGCCGAGGAAGACCAGCTCAAACATAGGCTTGGGCGGCCGGCGTCAGGGCCCGGCGTGCATGCCGGCACGCGTCAGCCCGATACCCGCCACCTGGATGGCGGCCGGCCCGTCCAGCCCGCCCTGGATTTCGATCGACACCCCTAGCATCTGCCGCAGCAAACCGGCGACTGTCTCGGTGTGCCGCGTCAGGCGAGTTGTCGTCAGGCGTGAGGTTCCCTGGGCCAGGGCCATGGGCAGGAGAAGCTGATCGGCCAGATACGCGTCGACGGCCGCCTGCGGATTGTCCAGGAATTGGCGTAGGCCGGCAACCGCCTCTTCCGCCACCTTTTCCGACGGGAGGCCCGGGCGGCCGAGCGCGCTCGAGCCAGCGCCGGGGAGCCAGAGGCAGATGCCGGCACCGGGCCCGGCCCCGCTGTCCCGCTCCGGGGTGATGGTTGGGCGGCAGCCAAGAGCGGCCAGTAGATTGTGGGCGCGACGGGCCATCCGCTGTGGCACGTGTGCCGGCAGGTTGCTCACGGCCGCCACGCCGGCAACCGCCAGTGGCTCCGCGCGCACGGGCATGAACGTCGCCGCCGCCAGTTGCTCCACCGGCGCGGCCGTCAGCGCCATCTCGCCGCCCCCGGCCTGCATCCACCCCCACGCGCGCAGCGCCGTGGTGAAGCCGGCGCCCAGCCGGGCGAACGCCGGCGCGGCGACTTCCGCCAGGTAGTGATAGGGCGGGCTGAAGGGCACGAAGGTGCCGCCGCGCAAGACAACCGTCGATGGGCCAGAGGCGACCAGTAGCGGCCAGAGGATCGCCTGGACGATCAGGGTCGTCGCTCCCGCGGATTGCCCGGCGGAGGCCTCGACGACGTCAAATGTGTAGCTGCCACCGCGCGGCGGATGTTCCGGTTCAAAGATCAATCGCTGCGAATCGAGCCTATCGCCGCTCAGGCGCGCGCCGCATAGCGCCGCCAGGGCCCGGGCCACCGTCAGGTGCTGCGGGCGTAATCCAGGGCGCCGGCGACCGGCGCGAATGCGCGTCAATTCCACGGGTTGGCCAAGCAAGGCCGACAGGCTGAGGCTGGTCCGCAGGACCTGGCCGCCCCCCTCACCATAACTGCCGTCGATGTGCATGGAGCTAGAGATAGAGATAGAGCTAGAGATGGAGGAAAGAGGCCCCCTAGCTCTAGCTAAGATCCTGGCGGCCCTCGAGGGCGCGGCGCAGCGTGATCTCGTCCGTGTACTCCAGGTCGCCGCCGACGGGCAGGCCGCGGGCCAGGCTGCGCAGCCTGAACGAGAAGCCGGTCAGGCGGCGCTGCAGATAGAGCGCGGTTGAGTCGCCCTCCAGGGTCGGGTTGGTGGCCAGGATCACTTCGGTGAAGGCCCCCTGCTCCAGGCGGTGGACCAGTTCGGCCACTCGCAAGTCCTCCGGTCCGATGCCCTCAACCGGGGAGATGGCTCCGTGCAGGACGTGGTAGCGGCCGTTATAGGCGCCGGTTCGCTCCAGCGCCACGACGTCCAGCGGCTCCTCCACGACGCAGAGCAGGCCCGGGTCACGCCCGTCGTCAGCGCAGATGAGGCACGGGTCTTGCTCGGTGATGTTAAAGCAGACGGAGCACGTGCGGGTGCGTTCCTTAAGGTCTCGCAGCGCCTCCGCCAACGTGAGCGCCTGATCCGAACCCCCGCGCAGCAGGAAAAACGTCAGGCGCGAGGCCGACTTCGGCCCGATGCCGGGTAGGCGGGCGAACTCGTCGATGAGGCGCTGAACCGGTGGAGGGAGGGTGAAGCGGGGCATGGTTAGGTGACTGGTTGGTGGGTTGGTTGGTTGGTTAGTGAGTTGGTTGGCTGGTTGGTTAGTGAGTTGGTTGGCTGGTTGGTTAGTGAGTTGGTTGGCTGGTTGG
>JBFGLK010000499.1:0-3445 GCA_041576195.1 Promineifilaceae bacterium (SeqCode) | reverse complement strand
GGCGGCCGTGGCGCTGTGGGCCACGCACCAGCTCCTGCCGCCCGTTCCCGGCGGGCCTTTCGCTGCTGACCTGGCTCGCTGCCGCGCCGCGGCGCTGGCGCTGCACGAGCGTCTGGCGGCGGACGCGCGCTTTGTCGCCCCGTTTTCCCCAGAGCTGGACATCGTCGTCTGGGCGGTCCGTGCCGCCAGCCTCAGCGGCGCCTCGAGCCGCGCCCACGCGCTCTTCGCCGCCGCCGCCGAAAGGGGGCTGCACCTGGCGCTGGCGACGCTGCCGGCAGGCCTCTTCGCGCCCGCCTGGCCCGACGTTGAACGCGATCAGGAGACCGTCACCTGCCTGCGCTCCGTCCTGATGAAGCCGGAGCACCTGGCCTGGCTCGATCGTCTCTGGGCCATCCTCGACGAGGCGGCGGGCGCGATTGCGCCACACCCTTAGGGTGCAGAGCACCCTAAGGGTGTGGCGGCGCGGCTGTGCACTAGCCCACCTCATTCGGATCCACGATGTACTTCCACCAGTTGTAGGCCACGCCGTCGGCGCTGCCGGTGACATGCGGCAGCAGGGCGAACCACCACTTGTGGTGCTCGCGGATGTCGCCGTTGCCCCAATCGGCGCAGTCGACCACGCGCGCCTCGCCGGCCAGGTCGGGGAAGTGGCGCCAGGTGTGCCACCGGCTGGGCACCTTCGTCTTGTTACCCCAGTCGTAGTCCCGCACACTGTTGGGCGCGAAGTGCATGATGCCCACCTCCGCCTGCCCCGGGTGAGTCTGATCGTAGCGGGCGAAGCGCTCCCACACGTTACGTTCCCCCTGGTACCGGCGATAGACATGGCGCATGATCGACTCGGCCCGGTGGCCCATGTTCTCCAACATCTCGCCCACGCCGCGCTGGTAGCTGAAGCCCATGATCACAAAGCGGCGACGGCAGCTCTCCGTCCCTGTGAGCGGCGGCGCGTTGCACCAGAAGGCGCCCGGCCCGGCCATGATCGACTCGTAATAGCCCGCGTAGGGAAAGCCGAACAGCCAGATCTCGTCTACCTCGCCGCTGTCGATCCGCTCGATCATGTGGAAGTCGCGCACCAGACGCAGATAGTCCACGCGATCAGGGTCATGGAAACCACTCCGTGCCTTCCATGCCGCGACGTATTGGTCGGCGTCATAGACGAAGCCATCTTCCTTGACCGGAAAGGCGTCGACATGCACCTCGTCGACGATGCTGTAGCTGACGTAGCCGTGACTGATCTCGCGGAGGTCGGCGATGTAGTCGTTGGTCAGCTTCTGGTGATCGTTCCAGACAAGCACCTGGGAGAGCGGCGCGTTGCCGGCACCGGGCACGCGCGGATCGTGCACGATCTTCAATACCTTGCGCACCACCGGGCGTGGTTTCTGGCCGACCGGCTCCGCCGGCGACCGGGTCGGTCGCCGGGCTCGAGCGGTTCGGCGGCCGAGCAGCCTCTTGAGCACATCTCTGAGCTTGGTCATGGGTCGCCACTTCCTTTCCGGGTAAACGCGGGCAGCGGCCGGCAGAAGCCCGAGCGGCGCGCCCGGGCGCGGCGTCTGCATTATAGCCACGGGCCACTCTCCCGGTAAAGCGTAGCGCCCGATCCGCTTGTGGTCTCCGCCTCCGGCTGCGGGAGAATCCGCGCCCTGGGCCGGAGAAGCGGTCGCGGCTCGCCATGGAAACGCTGGAGTGAAACGGTGTTATCTGGACTCATTCGCACGATGCGCCCGCGGCAATGGACGAAGAACATCTTCGTCTTCGCGGCGTTGGTGTTCGACGACAAACTGCTCTCGCTGCCCAGCCTGGGCCGGGTCCTGGCCGCGTTTGTGCTCCTTTGCCTCATGTCCAGCGCCGTCTACCTGATGAACGACCTGGCCGACATCGAGAGCGACCGCCTGCACCCGACCAAGCGGCGTCGCCCGCTGCCGGCAGGCGAGCTCAGCCCGGCGGTCGCCCGCGCCGCAGCCCTGATCCTGGCTGCCGGCAGCCTCGCCGCCGGTTTCATCCTCGCCTTCTGGCTCGGCGTGATCCTGGCGACCTACCTGGCGCTACAGGTGGCCTACACCTTCTCGCTCAAGCACGTGGTCTTGCTCGACGTCATGATCGTGGCCGCCGGCTTCGTCTTGCGCGTCGCCGCCGGCGTGGCTGTCATCACGGTCACCCGCTTCTCCCCCTGGCTCTATGTCTGCATGTTCCTGCTCGCCCTCTTCCTGGCCCTGGGCAAACGCCGGCACGAGCTGGTGCTGCTCGGCGGGGAGGCGCGCAACCACCGGGCCATCCTCGACGAGTACAGCCTCGATCTGATCGACCGCCTGATCGGCATCGTCACCACCAGCGCCATCGTCGCCTACAGCCTCTATACGTTCCTGGCCGAAGGCCTGCCCCCCAACCACGTCATGATGCTCACCATCCCGTTCGTGGTCTACGCCGTGTTCCGCTATCTTTACCTCATCCATGTTCGCGGCGAGGGTGGGGTGCCGGAAGACATCCTCCTGCGCGATCGGCCCTTTCAGATGAGCATTGCCCTCTGGGCTGGCGTGGTGCTCCTGGGCCTCTACGTCCTCCAGTAAGGGCGCGGCATGAGCGCGACCGAGGCCAGCGCGCCCGGGAAGGTCATCCTCTGCGGGGAGCACGCCGTCGTCTATGGCTACCCGGCCATCGCCCTGCCGCTGGCCCAGGTGCGGGCCACGGCCAGGGTGGAAGACGGCGACGGGGAGACGACGATCTATCTGCGGGACCTGGAGCGCCGCTACCCACTTGCCGGGGCGGCAGCGGACGATCCGTTCGCGCTGGCGACCCGGCTGGTGCTGGCCGAGGCCGGCCTGCCGGCAACGCCCCCGCTGGCCATCACCATCGCCAGCAACATCCCTATCGCGGGCGGCCTGGGCAGCGGCGCCGCCACCGCCACCGCCCTGATCCGGGCCCTGGCGCGGCACCTCGGCCGGCCCGACCTGGCGGATGCCGCGGCCGTGGCCCGGCTGGCCTTCGCCGTTGAGCAGGTGCATCACGGCACGCCGAGCGGCGTGGACAACACAGTCGTCGCCTACGAGCGTCCCGTCTACTTCGTGCGCGGCGAGCCGGAGAACCGTATTGAGCCGTTCCACGTGGCGGCGCCGATCACCCTGCTCGTTGCCGACAGTGGCGTCAGCAGCCCGACGCGGGCTACCGTCGCCGACGTGCGCCGCCAGTGGCTGGCGGACCCGGCCCGGTTTGACGGTCTGTTTGCCGGGTGTGGCCGGGCAGTGGAGGGCGCGCGGGCGGCGCTGGAAGCCGGAGATCGCGAGCGACTGGGGCGTCTCATGACGGAGAACCACGCCCTCCTGCGCGAGATGACCGTATCGTCGGCCACGCTGGACCGGCTGGTCACGGCGGCGTTGGGGGCGGGCGCGTTGGGCGCCAAGCTAAGCGGCGGGGGCCGTGGCGGCAACATGCTCGCCCTCGTCGACGGCGG
>JBFGLK010000498.1:0-3447 GCA_041576195.1 Promineifilaceae bacterium (SeqCode) | reverse complement strand
GCGGCGGCTTCGCCGGGAGCTCCATGCCGGCAGCAGCTATCTCTCCTCCGAAGACCCCCGTTGCCTGCTCGGGCTGGGCGACGCCGCGCGCGTGGCCGAGCTCACCATCCGCTGGCCCGACGGCCGCGAGACGCGCCTGACCGACGTGGCCGCCAACCAGCTCCTCACCCTCTCCCCCTGACCCCGCGGGGCCAACCATGACCCGGTCGGCGGCCATCGTCACCACCATGCGCGGGGCCGGGGCGACGATCGCCTCCTTCGTCGCCTACCACCGCCACCTTGGCTTCGATCACATCTACCTGTTCGCCGACGACCCCGCGGAGGACGCCGTGGCCATCGCCCGCGCGCTGCCCGGGGTCACCGTCGTGCCCCATGACGAGGCGCTGCGCCGACGCTGGGCGGAGACCCGCTTCTTTCGCCGCCGCTACGCGCGGCGAGCGCTCGGCCTCATGGACCGGCAACAGCTCAACGTCGTCGTGGCCGGCGAGATGGCGACCGCGGCGGGCGTAGGCTGGCTGCTGCACATCGATCATGACGAGCTCTTCTACGCGCCCGAGTTCTTCGGGCCGGAACGGCAATCGGTCGGGGACCTGTTTGAGCGGCTGGACGGACGGGGCGTCCACACGGTCAACTGCCTGAACCACGAGGTGCTGGTGGATCGGGCGGAGGTGATGGATCCGTTTCGCGAGCTGCGGCTGTTCAAGGTCAACCCCTGGCTGGCGGCCATGCCGGCAGCGGCGCCCCATCCGCCCGAGCGCCAGTTCTTCGGCTATGGCAACGGCAAATCCGCCGCGCGCCTCTCCCCCGACCTCGTTCCGGACGGCGTCCATGACTTCTTCCTGCCGGAGATGCAGGGCCCTTGGGCGGTGGCGGCGCGGCGGCTCAGCCGCAACCGGCTCACACGCCGGCTGGCGGCGCGCTCCCCGCTCGTGGCCCGCTGGTCGGCCCGCCTGTTGCGCCGCCAGCGACGCCGCTATCTCCAGGCCGGCAACCCGGCCATCCTCCACTATCTCAACAGCGGCTTCGCCGCCTTCATGACCAAGTACCGGGGTTTCGACTACTATGCCGCCGCGGGCTCCCACCGCAGTCTGGACCGGCTCAATCGCTTTCACGCCGAGGCCGCCCGGGTCGTCCACGAGGGCTCGCTCGACGAGGCCCGCGCCTTCTACGAGGCGCGCGTCGTCGTGCGCGACCCGGCGGTCATCGAGGGCCTGATCGCGGCCGGCCACGTGCGCCGCATCGAGGAGCCCGCCCGCGTATTGGAGGCCCTTGGTTAGTCAGCTGGTGAGGTGGTCAGGCAGTCGTATAGTCCGGGATAGGCGCTCCGCACTCCGCAATCAAAACCGCCACAGGCTCACGGCCATGGAGATCCCGCCGCCGCTGGCGCAGAAGAGGACGTGGTCGCCCGGCCGGGGGCCGTGGCCGGCGGTGATGGCGTCGTCCAGGGCCATGGGGATGCAGGCGGAGCCGGTGTAGCCCCACTTGTCCATGATCCAGTGCGTCTTCTCCAGCGGTTGGCCCAGGATGGCCATCGTCCCTTTGATCGTGTTCAGGTTGAGCTGGGTGAAAAGGAAGAGGTCGACGTCGTCGAGCGCCAGGCCGGCCTTGGCCAGCGTGGCCTGGATCAGCGGCGGCCAGGTGTCCGCGTTGAAGGAGGCCGGGAACTGGCGCACGAACTGCACCCGGGGCACGCCGCCGTTTTCCGTGGCCGGCGTGACGGGGCAGGCGGTCCCCCCCGTGTAGATGCCCAGGGCGTCGTAGTAGCCGCCGTAGGCGGCGAGCTGGCTGGCGAGGAAACCGGGCTCGTCGCCCAGGCCCAGGACGGCGGCGCCGGCGCCGTCCGCGAAGAGAGTGCAGGTCCGGTGGTCGGTGAAGTCGAGGAAACGGCTCATGCCATAGGCGCCGACGACGAGGACGTGGCCCAGGTCTGGCTCGGTGAGCAGGTGGCGGGCGGCGGTGTCCAGGGCGGTGACCCAGCCGGCGCAGGCGCAGTTCAGGTCGAACGTGCCGGCACGCCACGCCTCCCCCGCCCCCGTCGCCCGCCGCAGCTTCTCTTGCAGCACCGTGGCCGTGGCCGGGCTGAGGTAGTCGGGCGTGTCGGTGGCCACGATGATCAGGCCCAGATCCGCCGCGTGGATGCCGGCGCGCGCCAGCGCCTGCAGCGCCGCCGGCAGCGCCAGGTCGCTGGTCGCCTCGTCCTCGGCCATTACGTGCCGGGCCCGGATGCCCACGTTCTTGACCAGCCAGCCGTCGATGTCCCGCTCGGGGAACAGGGCGTCAAAATGGGCGTTGGTCAGCCGGCGCGTTGGCACATAACGGCCGGTGGCCAGGATCACGGGGTGCCGGGCCATCAGGTGCCGATCACGATGCCGCCGTCCACGCTCAGCACGGCGCCGGTGATGAAGCCGGCCTCCGCCGACGCGAGGAAGGCGTAGGCGTTGGCGATGTCCGCCGGCTCGCCCACGCGCCCCAGCGGTGTGCGCGCCTTCATGCCGTCGAGGATCTTCTCCGGCATGGCCAGGATCATCTCCGTGCCGATGAAACCGGGGGCCACGACGTTGACCCGGATGCCATAGCGGCCCAGCTCGCGGGCCCAGACGCGGGTCATGCCGATCACCCCGGCCTTGGTGGCCACGTAGTTGGTCTGGCCGAAGTTGCCATAGAGGCCGACGACGGAGGAGGCGTTGAGGATGACGCCGCTCCCCTGGCGGATCATCGTCGGCGCGACCGCCTGGGTGCAGTTGAAGACGCCCTTCAGGTTGACCGCGATGACCGCGTCCCAGGCCGCCTCGCTCATCTGGGAGACGACCTCGCCGTCCTTGACCTTGACCAGCTGGGCGTCCCGCAGGATGCCGGCATTGTTGACCAGGACGTCGATCCGATCGTGGCGGGCGACGACGTCCGCCACCCAGGCGTCCACCTCGGCCCGCTCGGCCACGTTGACCCGTCGGAACGTCGCCCCCAGCGCCGCGGCCGTCTCAGCCCCGCGCGCCTCGTCGACGTCGCCGCAATGTACCGTCGCCCCCTCGGCGACGAACTTCTGCACGGTGGCCCGGCCGATCCCAGCCGCGCCGCCCGTCACCAGGCAGACCCGGCCTGCCAAGCGCTGCTCGCTCATAAGTTTCTCCTGTGAATGGGTCATGCGTTGTCGTGTGGTCCGTTCGTCTCGTAGTCTGGCAGGCTTGTCGTCCCCAGTCCCGAGTCAGTGGCCATTCAAGCTCTGGCGACCACGCGCGCCCAAGGATACCACACTCCGCACTCCACAATCCCCCCGGCCCCTGATCCCCGAACCCCCTAGGGCGCCGCAGGCTGTGCCCCTACTTGACAATCGCGGCGGGGACTCGATACCATGGACCGCATGCAACCCACCGCCTATCCGGTCGACCACGGGGCCCTGCGGCATGGCTGGGAGTCGTTTCGCGCACAGGGGGAGCTGCCGCCGGCGCT
>JBFGLK010000497.1:0-3448 GCA_041576195.1 Promineifilaceae bacterium (SeqCode) | reverse complement strand
TCCCATTGGCGCCGGCGATGGCGCCCCAGAAGGTGACCAGCGCCAGCAACAGGGAGCCGCCTAGCACCAGCAAACGGAGGGATCGTCGTTGCATATCGCCACTGTTCTCGCTAAAGTTGCCCGAATCTGGCCGGGCGCCTGCCTGGCAGCGCCACCAGGCCTGACGCCACGGCGGCGGGCCGCGCCCGACCTTTCCGAATCGCCGTTATTATGATGCAATTGGCGCAACCTGACATCCCGCCCCAACGGCTTGCAGGGCAGTCGCAGGCCATTCGTCAGGCAGCGCTGGCCCGTGCCAAGGAGGGCCGATGGCCGTCTACGACATCAGCCGCACGTTGAATCCGGCGCTGGCGCCCTGGCCGGGGGACACGGCGTTCCGCCTCGAGCCCATGCTGGAGCGCCGGCGTGGGGCCAGCGTCAACCTGACGACGCTCACGATCAGCGCGCACTTTGGCACTCACATGGACGCCCCGCACCACTTCACCGACGGGGCGGCGACGGTGGAGGGGCTTGACCTCGCCGTCTACTGGGGGCGCGCCCAGGTGGTCACGGTGGAACAGACGGAGGGCCCGCTGCTGCCGGGCGCCTTCGCGCGGGTTGACCTGAGCCTGGCGCCGCGCCTGCTGGTGCACAGCCGTGCCAGTCACCTGGACCCGACTCGCTTTCCCGCGTCGTACGTCTACCCGGACCCGTCACTCGCCGGCCACCTGGCCGCCGCCGGCGTCATCCTGTATGGGGCCGATGCGCCGTCGATGGACCATGCGGAGAGCAAGACACTGCCCGGCCACAATGCCCTCTTGGCGGCGGGAGTGGCTATCCTGGAAGGGCTGGATCTGAGCCGGGTGCCGGACGGGCTCTACGAGCTGGTGGCGCTGCCCCTCAAGATCGAGGGCGGCGACGGCAGCCCGGTGCGCGCCGCCCTGAGGACGCTATGAACGGGAGCGGTGAAGCTGGCTTCGCGCTCACACCGGAGGAAGCGGCGGCCCTCGACGTGGCCGACGAGCTGGCCCCTTTTCGGCAGCGCTTTGTCTTCGCCGACGAGGATCTCATCTACCTCGACGGCAACTCGCTGGGCCGGCTGCCCCGAGGCGCCGTCGACCTGCTCCGGGACGTGATCGAACGCCAGTGGGGGGAACGGCTCATTCGGTCCTGGAACGAGGGCTGGTACGATCTGTCACGGCGCCTGGGAGATCGGTTGGCCGAGATCGTCGGCGCCCGCCCGGGCGAGGTCATTTTGGCCGACTCGACGACCGTCAACCTGCACAAGCTGACGATGGCCGCGCTGAAAGCCCGGCCGGGTCGGCGGCGTCTGGTCACCGACGACCTCAACTTCCCGTCCGACCTCTATGTCTTTCAGGCCACGGGCGCCGAGCCGGTCGTCGTGCCGGCACGGGACGGCGTCCACGGGCCCGAGGCCGGAATCCTGGAGGCCATCGACGAGCGGACGGCCCTCGTGTCGCTGTCCCATGTCGTCTTCAAGAGCGGCTACGCCTACGACCTGGGCGCGATCACGCGTCGAGCGCACGAGGTGGGCGCGCTCGTCCTCTGGGATTTGAGCCATTCCGTCGGGGCGATGCCCGTCGGGCTGGCCGAGCACCGCGTGGACCTGGCGGTCGGCTGCACGTACAAGTACCTTAACGGCGGGCCAGGCGCGCCGGCGTTCCTGTATGTGCGGCGGGACTGGCAGGAGCGGCTGGAGAACCCGATACCGGGCTGGTTTGGCCATCGGCAGCCGTTCGCGTTTGGGCTGGAGTACGCGGCGGGCCCGGGGCTGAGCCGCTTCCTGACCGGCACGCCTCCCTTGTTGTCGCTGGCGGCAATCGAGCCGGGCGTGGAGCTGGTGTTGGAGGCGGGGCTGGGTCGGCTGCGGGCCAAGTCGATGCGCCAGACGGCGTATCTGATCGCGTTGTGGGAAGCGTGGCTCGCCCCGTTGGGCTTTGTCTTGAACTCGCCGCGCGACCCGGCGCAGCGCGGATCGCACGTCTCGCTGGGCCACGAAGATGCCGGTCGAATTGACCAGGCCCTGATCGAGCGGATGGGCGTCCTGCCCGACTTTCGCCGGCCGGACAGCCTACGCTTCGGCATCGCGCCGCTTTACACTGGCTATCGGGAGATCTACGAGGCCATGGATCGGGTCCGCCGGGTGGTGGTCGAGGGCATTTTCGAGGAGTTTCCACGGGAGCTGCCGGCAGTCACCTGAGTGCCGGCAGAAACAGAGACGCGGCAGTCCGATTGGGGATCGAACTGCCGTGTCCCTGTGGCGCCTACATCAATAGGTGCAGGCCACCGCCGCTGCCAGCACCCCCGGCGGCCTCCGCCGCCTGGGCGGCCAGCAGGAGTGCCGGCACGACCAGGGCGGCCAGGAGGTAAGCCAGTCGCCGGCGCAGCAATGCGCGGTCGGGGTCGCGGGCGACGGGCAGCCGGTTCAGCCGGGCCCGGTTCGCCAGGCGATGGTTGCGAGCTTCGCGCCGGCGGGCCTCCAGCTGCTCCTTGACCATCACTTCCATCAGCAACATGTTGGCGTTCATCGTCCTTCTCCTTCTTCTACCGACGGCCTCGAGGGGCCACGCCTCCATCAATCTGCCCGCAGCATACGCCGCGTGCGTGGGCGCGCCGTCTGGCAAAGCGTCTTTTTTCCGTGTTTTTTCGCCGAATTCCGCCAGAAAACCGCCAGGAATCCACTTATGTCAATCTGAAATGGGCTCGTCAGGGCGCGTTTGGCGAAATCGTGCCGGTTCCCAGTGCGGCGCAGGCGATTCAGGCGAAATGCCCCACAGGGCCGGTTGTCTTTCGTGTTTTCTGGACGAGAAATGGCTTGACACCCAGTCTGCTTTGGATTATCGTGCTGTTTGAGGGCACCACGTCAAGCATTTCTCGCCCGGTTTTGAGCCGCCCTGGCCAGTCGCGTTGCCGCCGTTTCAGTGCCGCCCGGTCCGCCAGCTGATACAAGGACGAAAAACCAATAGACGCTGTCATTCAAGCGCCCCGGGGTGGGTCTCAGGCTGTTGCCGGTCCCGAGAACGGGCTTGGTCTTCGCCTTTTCGGCCACTTCGCCGCGATGTTTAACGGGGAGCCGATCGACATCCCTTCCCGGCCAACCCAATCCATGTTGGCCTACCTGGCTCTGCAAGCCGGGCGCCCTCCGCGTCGCGAGCGACTGTCGGGCCTGTTCTGGCCCGACGCCACGGAGTCCAATGCCCGCAGCTACTTACGCCATGCCTTGTGGCGGGTGCGCAAGGCGCTGGAGGCCATCGGCGCCGACGCGGACGACTATCTCGAGGCGGACAACCTGACGATCGGGCTGCGAGTCGACTGGCTGGACGTGGACGTCCTGCAAGCGGCCTCGGGGCGGGAGGCCGGCATCGCCGGCTTGATGGCTGCTGTGGGAGTTTACGGCGGGGAGCTGCTCCCGGGTTTCTACGATGACTGGGCTTTGCTCGAGCGCGAG
>JBFGLK010000496.1:0-3452 GCA_041576195.1 Promineifilaceae bacterium (SeqCode) | reverse complement strand
TGCCGCGGCGGCTTCTGGCCGCCCTCGGGCCTGGGCCGTGGAGCCGCGCTCCACGAGTGTGGCCGGCATGAGGACGTGCCGGCGGGTGGGCGTGGGCTGTTCGATGGTGGAGACGAGCAGGGCGGCGGCCTGCCGGCCGATGGCGGCGAAGTCCTGGCGCACGGTGGTGAGCGGCGGGGTGAAGTAGGCGGCCAGGGGGATGTCGTCGACGCCGATGACGGAGAGCTGTGCCGGCAGGTCCAGGCCAAGCTCGCGCGCGGCCCGCAAGACGCCCACGGCCATCTGGTCATTCTGGGCGAAGACCGCCTGCGGGGCTCGGCCCTGGGCCGACCAGGTC
The DNA here is from genome assembly GCA_041576195.1 of Promineifilaceae bacterium (SeqCode). Classification (GTDB taxonomy): domain Bacteria; phylum Chloroflexota; class Anaerolineae; order Promineifilales; family Promineifilaceae; genus JAGVTM01. The sequence goes on along the minus strand of JBFGLK010000496.1, from coordinate 3,115 downwards.
ACCAGGGCCTGGTAGCCGGAGGAGGCGTGCCAGTCACCGTGTACCATCAGATCGGGGTCGGGCGCGATGCCGGCCGCCGCGAGCGCCTGCTCGTAGCCGGCGAGGCGGTCCTGCGAGCAGTCCTCGGCCATCGGGCCGGTGATCAGGCCGATCCGCCGGTGGCCCAGGCCAAGCAGATGTTGCGTGGCCAGGCGGGCGGCGGCCACGTCGTCCAGGGCGACCGAGTTGGCCCCTTCGGCCCGCGGGCGCGCGCCGGCGAACACGAACGGGAAGGTGAGTGGCAGGAACTCGTGCCGCCGGTCGGCGTAGGGGTTGATGACCAGCATGCCTTCGGTGCGCCGGCTGGAGACGAGCTGATCGATGATGGCGGCAAAGGTCTCCTCGTCCGGGGCCGAGGTCGACAGCAAGAAGTAGCCGCGCCGCCGTGCCTCGCGCTCGGCGCCGTCGATGAGGCTGGCAAAGGTGTAGTCGGTCAGATTGGGGGAGATGCAAGCCAGAGTGGCGCTGCGACCGCGAGCCATCGAGCGGGCGATGGCGTTGGGCCGGTAGCCGAGCTCGGCGATGGCCTCCTCAACGCGGGCCCGCGTCTCCGGGCTGACGCGGTCGCTGTTGTTGTTGACCCGGGACACCGTCTGGTGGGAGACGCCGGCGTGGCGGGCGACATCGCGTAGGGTGACGGACGAGCGCGGCATGGGCCAGTTTTCCTGTGGAAGAGGGCGTGGATCGCGGTCATGTGACCGGTCACATCCTACGACAAAGCCGGGGGAATGTCAAGTAGGGGGCACAGCAAGAATGAGCGAGGTCCGCCGCCGGCCAGCGAGATGATCGGCTCGCCGGAGGATCTCGAGGCCCAATGTCGCCTCAAAGGCAGCACTGAGTAGATGGGCAACCAGGCCCACCTGACCGTAACCTGTGACGCGGATCATCCAGGCTCAGCTGGGCCGGCTGGAGAGGTTTGTGCTCCTGTCCCTTGAGAGCGTGGTTCGCCAGAGCTTGCTGCCGGGAAGCCCGGGGACTGAAGATGTCATGTATCAACCGCGCCGACTCGCAGCAGTCAGGATTGATGCCAGACTATCTGTTTGCCAGGATCATGAGCTGTTTGAGAGCGCCAATCTTGTAGCCAGCAAATCTGTGGGCCAGGCTCTTCGCCGTTTTCGCTACAATTGGTGGAGTCAACCCGGCGGGCAACAGGAGGACGAGATGCCGTACGTACTGGAACGAAGCACTGTGGTCCGTGTCCCACCAGACCAGGTCTTCGATTATCTGTGTGAACTGCGCGCACACATGGAGTGGGGCGACATGATCGAAATGGACGTGCTGGATGAAGGTCCAGTGAAGGTGGGCACGCGTTGGCGCTCCAGGGGCAGAGCGTCCGGGCTCAACATGCGCGATCAATGCGAGATCGTGACGTTGGACCGCCCCAGCCGCTTCGCGTTCCGGAGCTTCAGCCAATCCCAGCTGGGCTCGGGCTCTGTCATCCTCAGCTACACGATGGAGCCGGTGGCGGAAGGGACCCGCGTGACTTTTCGCCGCGACCAGTTTGGAGAGACTACCGGTTTGTCGAGACTTATGCTGGCACTCCCCGGGTTCCAGGCGTTTCTCTTGCCGCTCATGGACAGGTTGATGACCGCCAGAATCCTCGACCGGGGCCTGGACAATCTTCGCCGACGACTGGAGGAGCGCGCCGCCTGAGATCGTGGTATACCCACTGATCAGACCGCGCCGAACGGACATGATCCCGGTTGGCGGCGGCAACCCGCTGTTTTGGGACGAGTGCGGTAGCCCGACCGGAAAGCCGGCCGGGGACCTGCACGGCGGTCGTGTTGCGTCGGCCTGGCGCGAACCCAATTACAGCATGTAGCCATGGCCGCCGCCATCAACGTGGTGCGGTCCGTGAACTGGCTTATGGGCGACGCCCCAGAATCGGCGCGAGTCTCTCCTCTTCAGGCGCTGCCGGCACGTTGACTTCACCAACAGGATCTAATCTCCCTATGACCCACCCCCCCGATGCCCCCGGGCGCCCGCTCGACCACAATGGAGCGAACCCCTTCGCGCCGGGCGAGCGGCGCTGGCTCCTGCTGTCGCTGGTCCTCGGGGCGGTTTACTGGGCGCTGCAAGGGCGGCTGCGGCCGCCGGCGGGCGTGGCCCTCAAGTGGCTGCCGATCGGGCTGCTGACGGCCCTAGCCTGGGGGCGACGCCGCCAACGGGGCGGGCGCTGGCTGTTCGTCGCCCTGGTCTCGCACGGCATCGGGGACATCGTACTTGGGTGGAACCGGGCCTGGATCCCGTGCGCCATCCCCCCGTTCCTGCTAGGTCACCTGGGCTATGCCCGCGCCTTCTGGCCCTGGCGCCGCCCGTGGCGCGCCTGGTCGCGCCGGCGGCGGAAGGCGGCGCTGGGGGTGCCGGCACTGGCCCTGGGGACGGCCGCCCTGCTCCTGCCCCATCTCTCCGGGCCGTTGCTGTTGGCAGTTGTCGTCTACATCGCGGCCATCAGCGTCATGGGCGTCCTGGCCCTGGCCGCCGACCTCGGTTCGGAGCGCGTGAGCGCCGGCGGGCTGGCCTACATGCTCTCGGACGCCCTGATCGGGCTGGACGCCTTCGTGGCCCCCATCCCCGGCGGCGCCTACGTGACCTGGCCCCTTTATTACGGGGCGCAAGCCCTGATCACCACCGGCTACCTGGCGGGCAGCGCGGCGGCCCCGGCGCAGGCGTCCCTGGCGGAGCCTGACGTCCCGCGGCCCGCGGACCAGGAGGAAATATGATCACACCCGAGATCGCCCGCTATCTGACGGATATCCATATCCCGCTTCGGCTGGCCTGCGTGACGACCGCCGGCTGGCCGCTGGTGCTCTCCCTCTGGTTCCTCTACGAAGACGGCCATCTCTACTGTGCCACGCCGGAGACGGCCACGACCGTGGCGCTCCTGCGGGCGGAGCCCCGCTGCGGCTTCGAGGTCGCCGCGGACACGCCGCCGTATTGCGGCGTGCGCGGGCGGGCTGAGGCGACGATCCTGCCCGAGCGGGGCGATGAGGTGCTCGGCCGGCTGTTGCGGCGCTACCTCGGCGGCCTCGACAGTCCGCTGGCGCGACGATTGCGGGAGCGGGAGACGCCGGAG
>JBFGLK010000495.1:0-3459 GCA_041576195.1 Promineifilaceae bacterium (SeqCode) | reverse complement strand
TGCCAGGCGGTCCAGGTCCTGGGCGAGTTGACACCGCGAGCCCTGGACGCTATCAGCGGTATGGGCGAGCAGATGAGCGCCCGGATTCTGGCGGCGTTGCTGCGCCAGGATGGCGTGCCGGCAGAAGCCGTGGACGCCACCGAGTTAATCCGCTCTGATAGCCAGTTCCAGTCCGCCAACCCGCTCGTCGCGGAAACGGCTCTGCTGACGCGTGCCCGGCTCGAACCGTTGCTGGCGCGAGGCGTGGTGCCGATCGTGACGGGCTTCATCGCCGCCGACGCCACCGGCGCGATGACAACGTTGGGTCGGGGTGGTTCGGACTATAGCGCCGCCCTTCTGGGTCAGGCGCTTTCCGCGACCGAGGTATGGATCTGGACGGATGTGGACGGGGTAATGACCGCCGATCCCCGGCTGGTCTCCGAGGCCCGGACGATTCGGCGCCTGACCAATCGGGAGGTGTCCGAGCTCGCCTATTATGGCGCCCGCGTGCTGCACCCGAAGACGATTCGGCCGGTCGTGGAAAATGACATCCCCCTCCGCATCAAGAATACGTTCAACCCGGACCACGACGGGACGACCATCGTGGCCGATCAGGCGAACGGCAACGGCCTCATGAAGGCAGTCACGGCCATTCGGGAGCTGGCGCTGGTGACGGTTGAGGGCAAGGGCATGCTTGGGGTGCCGGGCATCGCCGCCCGGACCTTTGGCGCCGTGGCCCGGAGCCAGGCCAACGTGCTCCTGATCTCGCAGGCCTCTTCTGAGCAGTCGATATGCTTCTCGATTCCTCTGGCGTCGGCACAGGCTGTCATCGCCAGCCTGGAGGCGGAGTTCGCGGCGGAGATCGGCCAGCGGGACATCGATCGCGTCACCGCCCTGGAGCCGGTGGGCATTGTGACGATGGTCGGTGCCGGCATGCGCGGCACGCCAGGCATCGCTGGGCGTATCTTCAGCGTCCTCGGCGAGCGACAACTCAATGTCATCGCCATCGCCCAGGGGTCATCCGAGTGCAGCATCAGCCTGGTGGTCGCCGACGACGACGTCGCCGACGCCGTGCGCCAGCTGCACTCACTTCTCGGCTGACACGCAGCCGCTAGAAAATGACGGAGGCGAGCTGCTGGCGATAGCTGCGGGTCAATTCGTTCTCGCCGCCGAGCAGAGCGAAGACGCCGAGCATAACGTCCTTGGCTTCCCCGTCGCGGTAGCTCCGATCCGCCCGCAGAATGCTCAGCAGGTTATAGAGCGCCGCCGCGTACTCCCCGTGCCGCAGCCGGTCAATCGCCTGGCCAAACAGCCGGTCGTTTTCTTGTGACCCGTTGTGTTGCCCGTCGCTCTCACGACACAGCGTCCGGGCGAGTGGCAGCAAGCGCTCGGCGTCGGCATAGCCGGGTCCGGCCGGAAAGCGCGACAAATGCCCCTCCGCCTCGCAGCCCTTGCCCTGCCGAATCAGCGCTTGCGCCAGCCCAAGCCGAGCCAGCGGATCCGGTCGCGTGCTCAGGGCGCGCTCGAACGCCGCCGCCGCTTCCGCCCAGCGGCCATCCCGCAAGAGCTCGGCGCCATTCTGCTGCACCCGGTCGCCCTCGCTTGGGGCCACCTGGCGCAGGAAGGCGCGTACCTGCGCCTCTGGCTGGGCGCCGACGAAGCCGCCGACCAGGCGCCCGTCGCGAAACGCCTTGACGGCCGGGATTCCCTGCACGCCAAACTGACCGACATAGCGTTGGTGGTGGTCGACATTGACCTTGGCCAACACGAAGTTGCTGTCCGGCGCGGTTGCCAGCCGCTCTAGAATCGGGCCCAGCATGTGGCACGGCCCACACCAGGGCGCCCAGAAGTCGACCAGAACGGTCGTTTCGCGGGAGCGCTCGATCACCTCACGGGCGAACGTCTCGTCCGTGACCTCAATCACATTCTGCGTCTTGATCATCATGTGTCCTTCAGAAAACGTGCCGCGAGCCGAATCTCGACGGCCGTGACGATTCTAACACGACTCCGTTAGCAACAGCTTAGCGAGACGGCCTGGAAGCTCCGCGCAACCTTCCACACACCGATCTTGCACCGGGTGAGATCTCCATGCTAGACTAAGCCTTAGGATCGACGCTGTGGTCCGCCGTGCCGCGCCACGCCCTGCACACCAACGCTCTCCATATCGCCTGCCGGCAGGCACGGCGCCGCCAGGCTTCGGGCAACACCGTGGGGCCCAGTCATCCGCGACGGGCCGTCATAGGCCGTTCGCCGGGGAGGAAACATGGGTTTGTTTCACGATCAGGTCGTGCTGATAACGGGGGCCGCGGGCAACCTCGGCACCGCCACGGCCGCGCTCTTCCGCGCGGAAGGCGCGCGCCTGGCCCTGCTTGATCGGCGCCTGGAAAAGCTCGACGCGGCATTTGCCGGTTGGGAGGCGCATCGGGAGGCCGTCGACCTGACCGTGGAGGAGAGCGTGAACGAGGCCGTCGCCAACGTGGTTGCCGCGCTCGGACGCATCGACGTGCTGGCCAACATCGGCGGTGGCTTTCGCATGGGCCCACCCCTGCATGAGACGGCGCTGGAGACCTGGGAGTTCATGATGGACCTGAACGCCCGCTCGGTCTTCCTGATGTGCCGAGCGGTCATACCCCATATGCTCGCCGGCGGTCACGGCAAGATCGTCAACATCGGCGCGCGGCCCGGTCTCGGCGCCAACGCCCGCATGGGACCCTACAGTGCCTCGAAGAGCGCGGTCATCCGCCTGACGGAGGCGATGGCCGGCGAATTGAAGCACGAAGGCATCAACGTCAACTGCATCCTGCCGAGCATTATCGACACGCCTCAGAACCGTAAGTCCAGCCCGGACGCCGACTTCAGCCGCTGGGTGACGCCGGCTTCGATCGCTGGCGTCATTCGCTTCCTTTGCTCCGCGGACGCCGCCGATATTCAAGGCGCGGCCATTCCCGTCTACGGGCGCAGCTAGGCGCCAGGGCGGCGCCGAGTCAGGCGCGGAGACCTCGGGACTGACCCGGCTTCGCCAACATCTGCAGGCGCTCATGCCGGCAGACGCCGACGACGTTCTGCCCTTCCTGGCGACGCTTCTGGGCCTCGCGCTTCCGAGCGACGCCGACGAGCGCGTTCGCTACCTGGAGCCACCCCAACTGCGCGGGCAGACGTTTGGCGCCATCGCGCGTCTGGCGCAGGCCATGGCGGCGGATAGGCCGACCGTGCTGGTCTTCGACGACGTGCGACGTGCACTGGATCGACCCGACGTCGCCGGACCTATTGGAGAACCTGCTCCCGCTAACTGACACGACGCCGCTACGCCTCATCGCCGCCTATCGCCCGCACGCGACCCGCGAGGCGGCGAGCCACTATGGAAAGGCGCTTGACCACCTGGATGAGACTGAGGCGCCCGCGGACCTGGTTCGCCAAATCATTGTTCGCTATGGCCGGAGCCTGGAGCTCGAAGGGGCTTTCTCCAGGCCCTCGCGCTCT
>JBFGLK010000494.1:0-3467 GCA_041576195.1 Promineifilaceae bacterium (SeqCode) | reverse complement strand
CGGCGTGAATGCCGTCGACGAGCTCGCGCCACTTCAGCTCCTCGGCCTGGCGCAGGCGGGCGATGAGCTCCTTGAGGATCAGGAGGCGGAGCCGTGCCGGCACGACCCGGATCCCCTGGCCCTTGAGATGGCGCTGATAGTCCGCCGGCGTGAGATCCTGCGGCGTGGGGCGCCCGTCCGCCGCCGCGTTGGGCCCCTGCTCCATGGCAGCCGTTACGTAAAGGGTGCTGCCCTTCTGCTGGAGCTCCACCACATCGGGATACTTGCGCAGCAGTGTGCTGAAGCTCGCCGCACCCTGCGCCCCCTCGTCGAAGCGCCCGTCGCTCAGTTGCTGCAGCGCCTCCTTCAGCACGCTGGCCCGCACCCGATCGTGGCCGTTGAGGGTGGTGCGCAGCGCCTCGCGAAGTAAGGCGACCATCTCCGTCTCGGAGAGGGTCTCTGGCGTCGGCGGCGCCTCGGCCACCACCGCCGCCCGTCCTGGCTGCGTCACGTAGACCGTCGTCTCTTCCCGCACGAGCGTGACGAGGTCCGGGTACTCTTCCAGGAAGCGGGTGAAACTCATCTTGCCAAACCGGCTCTGGCCGAAGCCGTCGCTGCTCTTGTCCTGCAAGAGCTGCTTCAGGGCGCTCGCCGGCGCCCGGTCCCGCGCCTCCAGCAACTCGGCCAGCGCCTCCTCGAGCAGCTCCGTGACCTGGTTCTCCTGGAGCTGCATGCCGGCCACGACGTCCTCATAGAAGACGAACTTGTCACACAGGTTCGACAGATTGCGGCTGGAGGTATGTTTGACGCCGATGCCGATGACGACCTTGCCGCGGCGACGCAGCGCCTGCACCAGGGGCATGAAGTCGCGGTCGCCGGTGACCAGGACGTAGGTGTCGAAATCGTGGCCCTCGATCAGGGTCTCCATAGCGTCGACGACCATCTGCATGTCGGCCAGGTTTTTGCTCATCTGGTTGACGGTCGTCTGCATCTCGAACCCGGCGGCGGCGAGCGTCTTGGGCAGGCTGTGATGTTGGCGCCAGTCGCCGTAGGAGCGCCGATAGACGATGCGTCCTCCCGTCAGCTTCTTGACGTACTCCAGGAGGAGGTTGATGTCGAATATCAGGTTGGCTTCGGCGGCTCCAATGACGGCGTTGTCTAAGTCAAGGAGTATGGCGACATCGTTGCTCATTAATGGTGGTTCCCGAAAACCGAAAGCACGTTTGGGGTGCCTGTGGCTATTACTTGTTTTGGGGCGCTGCTCAAGCGCTGGCGCCCACCCATTGGTCGCCGTTTGGGGGCGGCGCGAAGACCACCCCCTCAAGTGTATTATGGCGCAGAATGGAGCGAATGGCGAATGTTTCACGTGAAACAGGCGGGGCGATCGAGAGCGAGCCTGTTTCACGTGAAACAGGCGCCCGGCCGGAGGGAGCGCCCCCCGGACCACCGTCCCACGGCTGCCATTGGCGCCCCGGGGCAAGCGTGCTACGATCAGACGCCGACGCCGCCCGCCGGGCGCGTGTGTTATAGCGCGCCGGGGAGGCAGCCCGCCGCCCGCCGCCGGAGGTGACCTATGAAGCGCTACGTCTGGCAAGCCAGACCCTGGCAGGCCTTCAAGAACTTCGCCATCGTCTTCTCGTTTGTCATGAACCTGATCCTGCTCGTGGCCCTGCTGCTTGTGGCCGGTCTGGCCATGCCCGTCATGCGGGATGTGGCTGGCCCCATCGTGGGTGGCCTGAACCGCAGCTTCGTCGATATGGGCGAGGCGCGCATCACGCGCACGATCGAAGTCCACGACCAGATCCCGATCGGCTTCACCCTCCCGCTCTCCACCACGAGCGTCGTCACCACGACGGCGCCGGTCAACCTGCGCGTGCCGGCACACTTCGCCCTCCCCGGCGGCGGCGGCGACATCTACGGCACCGTGTCGATCCAGCTCCCCGAGGGACTGCCCCTCCCGGTGCAGCTCAACCTGGACGTGCCCGTCGACCAAGAGATCCCGGTCGATCTGCTCGTGGACGTCGACATCCCTCTGGAGGAGACGGAGCTCGGCGCGCCCTTCGCCCGCCTGCAGGCCATCTTCGCCCCCCTGGACCGGCTGCTGCGCAGCCTCCCCGCCGACAACGCCGATCTGCAAGACCGGATGCAACAGCCCGTTCCGGACGAGCCTGCCTCCGCCCGGGGCGGTCCCTAGGCGGCCGCATGACCGGATCGCCCCCCGTCTGCGATTACGAGGGCTCGGACTACCGCGCCCGGTTCTGGGAGGGCCAGGGGCGGGACTACGAGGACAGCGTCGAGCGGATCGCCCTGCGCCGACTCCTGCCGCCGGCGGGCGATACGCTGCTGGAAGTCGGCGCCGGTTACGGGCGCCTCGCGGACGAGTACCACGGCTACCGGCGCGTGGTCCTCTTTGATTACTCACGCTCGCTGTTGCAAGAGGCGCGCGACCATCTTGGGGACGATCCCCGCTTCCTCTACGTGGCCGGCAACTGGTACCAGATGCCGTTCGTCGCCGGCCTGTTCGACACGCTCGTGCAGGTGCGGACCCTGCACCACGCCGCCGACGTGCCCGCCCTGTACGCCCAGCTGGCCCGCATCGCCCGACCCGGCGGCCACTATGTCCTGGAGTTCGCCAACAAACGCAACCTGAAGGCGATCGCCCGCCATGCGCTGGGCCGGCAGGCGTGGTCGCCGCATACGCTCGAGCCCGTCGAGTTCGCCGCGCTGAACTTCGACTTTCATCCCGACTGGATCGAGGCCGAGCTGCGCCGGGCCGGCTTCGTCCCCCGGGACTGGCGCACCGTCTCCCACTTCCGGGTGGGCTGGCTCAAGCGCCGGGCCCCGACGGATTGGCTCGTGGCCCTCGATCGGTTGCTGCAGCCGACGGGCCGCCGGTGGCGGTTGGCGCCCAGCGTCTTCGTGCGCTCCGATCACCCGCGGCGCGGGCCGATCGCCGAGCCGGACGCCTTCTTTGCCTGCCCCGTTTGCGGCGTGGCGCTGCCGGCATACGGCGACGGGGACCTGCCCTGTCCGGACTGCGGGCGGGTGTGGGCCGTGCGCGACGGGCTTGTTGACTTCAAGCAGCCATTGAGCGTGCCGGCATCACCGCGCGCCGGCTCAAGCAGATAGACGGGCGGCGGGGATGACCCCGACGCCCATGGGGATGGTGTGACGCAACGGTCATGAAGGCGGCAAGACAGGTGGGGCGGAGTCGATCCCTCCTCATTTCCTCTCTATTGGCGGCCAGCGCGGCCGGCTTCAGCTACCTGGCCAACCGGACGGTGCGGCGCTGGCTCGAGCGGCCGCTGGACGGGCTCGACGGGCGGCAGGTCGTGCCCGGGCTCGCGGCGCCGGTGGAGGTCATTCGCGATCGCTGGGGCGTGCCGCACATCTACGCGGAGAACGAGACGGACCTGTTCTTCGCCCAGGGCTATGTCCAGGCGCAGGATCGCCTCTTCCAGATGGATGCCAGCCGCCGCCTGGGCGCG
>JBFGLK010000493.1:0-3482 GCA_041576195.1 Promineifilaceae bacterium (SeqCode) | reverse complement strand
CGGTACTGCTCCTCAGGCGGCACGCTGCCGGGCTCGGGGAAGCGATTGTAGTAGAAGCCGCGACCGTCCGGGTGCCAGGCGACGCTGGTAAACTTGCACCAGGGAATGACGTCGGGCAGGTCCTGCCCAGCGGCCACGTCGCGCACGGCGATCGTCTGCCAGTCGCTGCCCTGCTCGGAGAGGGCGTAGGCCAGCAGAGCGCCGTCGCGGCTCGGCCACCATGAGGTCAGCGCCGCGGTGCCATCTGGCGAGAGCGTATTGGGATCGAGGAGCGGCTCGGGTGCCCTGTCATCGGCCTGGCGAGAGAGGACGGCCTGGTTTTGCAGGCCGTCGTTGTGGGTGAAAAAGCGCCAGGGCCCGCGCCGGACGGGGGCGCCGGTCTTCGGGTAATCCCATAGCTCCGTCAGCCGACGCCGGATCGCCTCGCGTGCCGGCACGGCGTCCAGCAAGCGACGGGTAAGCGCATTCTGGGCCGCCACCCAGGCCTGCGTCTCCGCCGAGTCGGCATCTTCCAGCCAGCGATAGGGATCGGCCACCGGCGTTCCATGGTAGTCGTCGACCACGTCCCCCCGGCGCGCCGGGGGATATTCAAGGGGAGTGATACTGGAGAAGCTCATCGTCTTGTCGCTCCCACGAACGAGTTCGGGGAGGCATTATAGCAGCTTTCGCGCCGTGAACGTTTCGAGTACACTACGCGGGCCTGCGGGCACCATGGGATCATCTCGATCGCGACCCTGTCCAATTCGCCAGGAGAAGCCATGTCTGGAGTTATCGCTGCCGGCAGCCGGGAAACGGCCCGGGCCGGGGCCGACATCTTGCGCCAGGGGGGCAACGCCGTCGACGCGGCGGTCGCCTCCGCCTTTGTCTCGTTCATCGCCGAGGTCGGCGTCGTGCACCTGGGGGGCAGCGGGATCGCCCAGATCTTCGACCCGGCGTCCGGCCAGGGCGTCGTCTACGACTTCTTCAGCAATACCCCCGGCCTTGGTTTCGAAGATGCTCACAGCGCGTTGGACTTCGCCCAGGTGACGATCGACTTCGGGCCGACGACGCAGGACTTCCACCTTGGCCGGGGCTCGGTGGCCGTGCCGGGCAACATCCTGGGTCTCTGCCTGATGGCCGCCGATTATGGCCGCCTGCCGCTGGCGCAGCTCCTCGAGCCGGCCATCCGCCTGGCACGGAGCGGCACCCCCATCGAGCCCTTTCAGGCCGATACGTGCCGGTTGCTGGCGCCGCTCTACACCCACACTGCCGGCATGCGGGCCATTTTCGAGCGCGAAGGCCGCATCATTCAACCGGGTGAGCGGCTCCATATTCCCGATCTGGAGCACACGCTGACGGCGCTGGCCAACTCCGGGCCCGAGTACGCCTACACCGGCCAGCTGGCGCAGGCGTTCCTGGTCGACCAGCGCACGCGCGGCGGCCGCCTGACGGGCAAAGACCTTGCGGATTACAACGTCCCGCGTTTGGAGCCGATCCGCATTCCCTATCGCCAATATGAGGTGTTGTTACCCCCGCCAAGCTCCACCGGCGGCGTGCTCACCGCCTTCAGCCTGTTGCTGCTCGCCCCGCTTGCCGTGACCCAGCGACCCCACGGGTCGGCGGCGCACATCCAGCTCCTGGCAGAGGTGATGGGAGCGACCGCCCGCGCGCGACCGTATTGGGATGACTGGCTGACTTCGATGCCGGCAGCCGAGGCGATCGACCGCTTCCTGGAGCCGGCGTTCGTGGACATGTTTGTCGAGCAGGTACGGACGGCGCTGGCCGAGGGGCGGCCCTTCGCCGCGGTGGCCGAGCCGCCCGGCCCGAGCCACACCAGCCACCTCAGCGTCATCGACGGTGACGGGCTCGCCGTCAGCCTGACCACCACCGCCGGCGAGTCGGCGGGCTACGTGGTCCCCGGCACCGGTTTCATCCCCAATAACATCATGGGCGAAGAAGACCTGCACCCGCGCGGGTTCCACCGTCAGCCGCCGGGCCAGCGCATCGCCACTATGATGACCCCGACCGTCGTGCTACAAAACGGCAAGATCCGGCTCGTCGTGGGCAGCGGCGGCAGCACGCGCATCCGCAGCGCCGTCCTCCAGGTCTTGACCGGGCTGCTGGACTATCGCCTGAAGCTCCAGGACGCCGTCAACCTCGCTCGCGTGCACTATGAGAACGGTGTGTTGCACTGCGAAGCAGGCATCGATCCGGCGGCAACGGACGAATTGGAGACACTGGGCTATCAGGTCAACCGCTGGCGCCAACGCAGCATCTTCTTCGGCGGCGCGCACAGCGTCTCGCGGACGCGCAACGGTCGCCTGGTGGCCGCCGGCGACGACCGCCGGGGCGGCGCCGTCAACGTCGTCTAGACCGTCATCGGAGCCAGCGATGCGACCCAGACTGCTGCAACTGGCCTGCTGCCCTGCCTGCCAGGCGCCATTGAGCCCGGCAGAGCCCCTTCCGGCCGGCGAACCCCTCGTGGAGGGCGAGCTGGTTTGCGCCGCGCGTGCCCACCGCTATCCAGTGTTGCGGGGCATGCCCCATCTCTTCGTGGACGACGAGGGCTGGGCCCCAAAGCGGCGTGAGGCGGTGGGCTGGGTGGCTATCCACAAGGAACAGGGGATCTACGAGCCGAGTGACCGCGACAACCTGGATATCAAGGCGCCATACAACGGCGTCGATCCCTGGGTCGGCGTGGCCCGCAGCTTTGACGCCGCTCTGGAGCGACTGGCGCTCCGCGGCCAAGAGACAGTACTCGATCTCGGGGCCGGGCGTGGCTGGGCTGCCAAACACTTCGCGCTACGTGGTTGCGAGGCGGTCGCTCTGGACATCGTCTCCGACGAAAAGATCGGCCTGGGCCGCGGCCGCGCCCTGATGGAGGCGGCCGGCACCTACTTCGAGCGCGTGATCGGCGATGGGGAGAATCTGCCTTTCCAGCCGGAGACATTCGACGTCGTCTTCTGTTGTGGCACACTCCACCACAGCTCCAATCTGCCGCTGCTAATAGCGCAGATCGCCCGGGTGCTCAAACCTGGCGGAGTGTTGTGCGCCATCAACGAGCCGAGCGTGGCCCTGCTGACCGATCGGGAGGCCGCCCTGGCCCGCGATGCCGGCCAGGAGCTACGTCTGGGTATCAACGAGACCCGGCCGTCGATCGTCGACTATGGCGCCGCCCTGGCGATGGCGGACCTGGCGGTGGAGATGGCCCAGCCGGCTATGGCGGGCCAGATGGATGTCGGCACGCTGCGCAATTGGGGCCAGGACCTTGGCGCGGTCCTCGGCCCAATCGCCTGGCGCCAGCCGGCGCGCGCGTTCTGGCGGGCGGTCAACTTCGCTCGCAACCGCTGGCGCTGGCGGCTGGCGGGTCCGGGCAGTCTGCCGCAGCCCCCCGCCGCGCTCGACGACCGGAACCGTCTGGCGTTCACCATCATGCTCTGGATCGACACGGAGCTACACCTGTTGGCGCGCAAGCGGGGTTAGGCGCTTGCACACCCTAAGGG
>JBFGLK010000492.1:0-3485 GCA_041576195.1 Promineifilaceae bacterium (SeqCode) | reverse complement strand
GCTCCAGTCCGGCGCCGTCGTCCTGTTGCTGGGCGTGCTCTATGCCCTGGCGCGACATGAGCGGCCGTCCCGGCGGGCGGAGCCGCTCCGGCACACCGTGCGCGCGCTGACCCACGAGCCGCTGGTGGGCGCCCTGTTCGCCGCTACCGCGCTGGTGGTCGGCGTCGAGCTGGGCACGACCGGCCTGCTGACCACCTACCTCATGGAGAGCCAGGCGTTCACCCAGACCACGTCCAAGCTGGGCCTGCTGGCCTTTCTGGGCGGCATCGCCGGCGGCCGCCTGCTGGTCGGCTTCTTTGGCGGGCAGAACCGGCTGGCGGCGACCCTGTTGGCGCTGTTTGGCGCCGCCACGCTGGTCTATGCCGTCGTCGTCCTGGCGCCGCTCGGCCCGTGGGCCTACGCTGGCTTCTTCGCCGCCGGCCTGTCGATCTCGGCGCTGATGCCCATGATGATCACGCTGGCCGGGCTGGCGTATCCGGCGACTGCCGGCACCGTCATCGGGGCGATCAAGGTGGCGATCCCGATTGGCGGCATCGTCGTGCCGTTCTTGTTATCGCTGGCCGCGCGGCAGACGTCCCTGGCCACGGCGCTCCTCTTGCTGCCGCTGGCCCTGTTGCTGGCGTTCGTCTGGCTGGCGCTGGCGATGCGCGCGGCCCCGGGGGCGACCGGTTGGCGCGAGCCCGCGGGATCTTGAGGTGGAGGTGTGTGGGGGGTCTACGGCGCCGGGAGGCCGGCCACCTCGACGCCGTAGCCCAGCCGGACCAGGTCGGCCAGGAAGCGTTGCGGCTCGACGGCCTGGGCTTGCAGCCAGAGGCCGGGTGGGGCGAGGGTCCCGTCCAGCCACTGCAGCAGGCAGGCGACCACGGGGATCGCCGTCGCCTCGTAGCCGTCGGCCTGCGAGAGGGCCAGGACGGCCTCGTGCCGGTGGTTGCCGCGCCATCCGGCCGCCTCCAGCTGCAAGACGACGCCGTAGGGCGGGCGGGAGAACGTGCGCAGGGCCCAGCCCATGAGGCGGCCTAGCGGGCGGGCCGAGCGCCGCGGCGCCAGCCAGAGGCCGGCCAGGAAGAGGGGGGACATGACCCAATCGACGAACCAGTTGAAGCCGCCGACGGAGAAGCCGGTCTCCTGGAGGCCGGGGATCTGCTCCGGCAGCGCCCGCATCTCTTCGAGGAACATGGGGAAGCCATAGCGGCGGCCGAAGGGCGGGCCGAAGTCGAACCGGGGCGGCCAGAGCCAGTGGCGCCAGGGGGGCCCCTGCCAGCGGCCGTCGCGGTAGCTGTGCGCCTTGTAGCCGCGGAACTCGCCGACGAACTCGTCGAGCGTCTCCCGGCCCAGGCGCAGCTGGTTCCAGTCGATCTGGATGACGCTGGCCACGTGGGCGCGCTCCAGGCGGTCGAAGTGGGCGGCGGCGTAGCGCACCATGGCTGCCGGCATGCCCGGGTGGAAGCCGCCGTCGGTGATGAAGTGGCGGCCGGCGGCGGCGATCTCCCCTTCGAGCGCGCGCAGGGCGGCCAGCTTGTCGGCGCTTATTTGCACGTCCAGGTAGTCGCAGCTGGCGTCGAGGGCGGCGCGGGCGACGGTGCCGGCATGGGCGGACGTGCTTGAGGCGACCAGCACCAGGTCGGCGCCGGCGAGCGCCCCGCGCAGGCCGGGGCCGTCCGCTGCGTCGGCGCGGGCGGCGCGCACCCGGTCGCCGGGGTGGGCGTGGTTGAGCGTCGCGGCCAGCGCTTCGGCCCGTTCCGGCCGCCGCCCGGCCAGGACGAGGGCCACGTCGGTGTGCGCCATGAGAAGCGCGGCAAGGCGTCGGCCCGTTTCGCCGTAGCCGCCCAGGATGAAGATGGTCTTGGCGGTCATGGGACTCCCCGGCGGAGGTCTGAGGTGGTGATGATGCTCCGCTAGGGACATCGTACCGGGGCGCGCATTGGCCTGTCAATAGACAGATGTCGTGAACGGCGCGCCCCGGCGGGGTGCGCGGCGTCTTCGTTGGCAGGCGGTCTTGGGGGGCGCCTGGCCACAGTGACCTTGCCGGCACCGTCAGGCAACGCGATTCAGGCGAATCGCGCCACGGCGCTCCATGATTGACGGGCCGGGCGGCGGCGGTCTATACTGAAGGGCGCGACCTCGGCCCCGGCGCCACTGGCGCCGTGCCGGCAGCAGACACGTCCTCGCTCCCTTCTCTGCATCCTCCCATCGTCGACCATCCCCCCCGACGCGGCGCCCGCCGGCGGCCGGGTGGCGCGTTTCGTCCGGCTCACCTATTGTCCCACAAGGAGGCGTTCCCATGAGCCACAACGTTCTGTTCTTCGGCTGGAACCGGTCCGTGCCGGGTCGCGAGGCGACGAGCGCCGCGCACTTTCAGGAGTTCGTGCAGTATTTGAGTCGGCTGCACGGCGAGGGGGCGATCGACTCCTTTGAGACCGTGCTGCTCGCCCAGCATGGGGGCGATATGAACGGCTTCTTTCTCATCCGGGCGGACGGGGCCAGGCTCAACACTATGGAAGGCAGCGACGAGTGGATGGGGCATCTGACCCGTGCCGGCATGCACCTCGAGGGCTCCGGGGTGGTCCGGGGCGTCACGGGCGAGCTGGTGATGGAGTGGATGGGCCGCTGGATGGAGCTGTTGCCGTCGTCGTAGGCGGGGGCGGCCAGGTTGCAGGAGCGCCGGCCTGTGCCGCGATATGGGCCGGCGCCCCTGGCGGTCAGTGGGGGTTGGCGAGCCGCTCAAGGGGCCACGAAGACCAAGGGGAGCAGGCACTTGTGCGTGAGCAGCTCGGGCGTGATCTCTATCGGCTATCTGGGCGGCGATCCAGTCGGTGGACCGACGTACGTGCCCTGCCAGCCGCCGCGGATGCCTGAGCCATCCTGACAGAGACGGTAGCCGCGGAAGAGTCCGTTGCCACGATGGATGCCAACCGAGAGCGCCGCGCAATTCGAGCCGTCGAGATAGCGAAAGCGGAGGACGAGCGGCACCAGGAGCGTGTTCCACTCCCCGACGTGACCGTACTCATCGACGAACGTGCCGTTCTCGTAGAACTGGATCACGCCGGCGCCTTCACCGCCATCGTTCAGGAGATACTCGACGTCCATCGCTCCGACGAGCGGCGAAGGACTGGTCCGTCGGAGGACGAAGACGTTGAACTCGGCGCCGGTCATTTCGGAGGGCTCGATGAGGCCGGGGGCGATGGGCTGGGCGGGGGTGAGGCCGGCCAGCGGCAGGGAGAGGGTGCCGCCGGCGTAGGTGCCGGTCGTCACGGGGGCGCCGAGATAATCCTGGCCGTTGCGGATCTCGTAGCTGTCGCCGGGGTTGAGGACGGCGGAGACGTCGACGGCGGCGGAGGCGGCCAGGTCCCAGTTGTAGACGACGATGTGGGCGCGGCCGGGCTCGTAGGCGTTGGGGCGGACGAAGACCCGCATGCCGGTGGGGCGGGTGGAGAGGTAGGCGTTGTTGGGATGGTCGCCGGGGTTGACGGAGCCGGGGCCGAAGG
>JBFGLK010000491.1:0-3489 GCA_041576195.1 Promineifilaceae bacterium (SeqCode) | reverse complement strand
CTGCTTCCGGCCACGCACGTCTGGGTCATCAGCGAGCGTATTCTGTGGTCGGCTGTGCCAACCGCCGCCACCGTGCCGGGGCGGGCGCCTGCCATCTCCCCGGACGCCTGGCGCGTGGCCGCTCGCGCCGCGCTCTTCCTGGCATTTGCCGGGGGTGGGCGGCAGTTGGCGGCCGTGGCCGCTCTGCCATATCGGACGGTGCCGCACGGCCGCCGCCAGCTGGCTGTGGACCTGCTGGTACTGCAGGGAGCGGCAATTGTCACGCTGCTCGGCCCCCTCTAAGCGGGTGCTAGTGCTCTTTCAGGAAGTTGCGCACCAGCAGGGCCGCCGTGGCACCCTCGCCGGCGGCGCTGGCCACCTGCTTGGTGCTGCCGGCACGGACATCTCCGGCCGCAAAGATGCCGGGCACGCTCGTCTCCAGGGTCGTTGGCTCGCGGTCGCCGAACCCTTCCGGGGCCGGGCCATCGTGGACGAGGTCGTGGCCGGTGCGCACAAAGCCCCACTCGTCCAGCGCCACGCCGCTCCCCTCGAGGAGGCCCGTATTCGGGTCGAGCCCGATGAAGATGAAGGCGCCGTCAATGGGAAGAGTCTCCTCATCGCCCGACTGGTTGTTGCGCACTCTTAGCGCCTCCAGGTGGCTGTTGGCGCCCTCGAACGCGACGACCTCCGTATTCCAACGCACGTCGATATCCGAGTCCTGCAGAACTTTCTCCTGGATAATCTGGCTGGCGCGGAAGCTGTCACTACGGACGAGCATGGTCACGCGGTCGGCGAACTTTGTCAGCAGCATGCTCTCTTCCGTGGCGCTATTCCCTCCGCCCACGACGGCCACGTGCTTGCCCTTGTAGAATGGGCCGTCGCACGTGGCGCAAAAGTGCACGCCGGCGCCGAGGTAGTCGTTTTCGCCCTGCACGCCCAGTCGGCGATAGCGACTGCCGGTCGTGACGAGCAAAGCCATGGCACTGTAGACGCTTCCGCTGGCGGTGTGCACCCGGTGGTAGTTTGCTTGCCGATCGAGGCGGGTGACCTCCTGCGCCTGCAGGATCTCGACCCCAAACTGCTCGGCCTGCTCGCGCAGGCGGCCCGCGAAGTCGATGCCGGCAATGCTCTCAGGGAAACCGGGCATGTTGTCCAGCTTCTCCGTAGCCGCTGCCTGTCCACCAATGGCCGCCTTTTCGATGACCAGCGTGTCGATCCCCTCGCGGGCAGTGTAGAGTGCCGCTGTCAGGCCGGCCGGGCCCGCGCCCAACACGATCAGATCATAGTGGGAGCGGCTTGCCGTCGTCTTCAAGCCTAGCTTCTCAGCTAGCTCGGCGTTGCTGGGCTCGGCCAGAGTGGAGCCGTCGCCGAAGACGATCGTCGGGATGATGCGCTTGCCCTCGTTGGCCTCGATGACGAGCGCCTCGCCGTCCGCGTCCTCCTCAATGTTGACCCACTGGTAGGGAATCTGGTGCTCGCCCAGAAACTGTTTGCTGCGGCGACAATCCGGGCACCAATAGGTCCCGTAGACGGTGATCTCTGGATTGGTCATATTCAATGTTCCTCGATGTGGCTAGCTTTCACGACGTTCAGACCCCGCGCACTGGCGCGACCTTTCCCGCTCTCACGCAGGTCTAAGCAACCGGCCGGCGTGGCGCGGCCCCGGCCGGCCGGGCGGCCGCTAGACCAGGCCGGGATCGAAGTCTCCGGCATGGCGGCCGGCGTTGGCGATGTTCTCACCCCCGTCGACGACGAGCACCTGGCCGGTGATAAACGGGTTTTCGAGCAGACTGAGAAGGGCGGCCGTGATGTGATCCTCACTCCCCTGACGACGCAGCGGGATGGCCTCCAGGCGCCAGGCGATATACGCGGCGCTCCGACTGCTTGCCGGCAATACGACGCCCGGCGCAATCCCGTTAACGCGGATCGCCGGCGCGAACTCCAGGGCTGCCATGCGCGTCAAGTCGGCCAGCGCCTTCTTGCTCAACAGATAGGCCGCGTACTGGAACTGGTTGAAACCGATCTTGTTGTCCAGGACATTGACGACGCTCCCGGAGCCGGCGTGGCGAGCGAAGGCCTGCGTCAGGAAGAAGGGAGCGCGCAGGTTGACGGCGAACTGCTCGTCAAACAGGGAGGGTGTCGTCTCCATGATTCGGGACTGGGTGTAGGCCGAGGCGCTGTTGACCAGCACGTTGAGGTGAGGCAGCGTTGCAGCCACCCGGCCGACGAGGTCGTCAAGGCGTCCGGCGTCCGCCAGGTCGGCCTGGAAGCGGTGGCAGCGGACGCCGAGGGCCTCGATGTCCGTCGCCGTCTCCTCGGCCGGTCCGGCCGAAGAACGATAGTGCAGGGCGATGTCGTAGCCGGCGGCGGCCAGGGCGAGGGCGAAGCTCCGCCCCAGGCGAATGGCGCCGCCCGTGACCAGGGCCGCGCCGCGTGGGTTGGGTGGGTTCATGTTTCCGGTCCTTCGTTGGGCAGCGTCGGGGCCTGAAAGCTCAGAGGGAGGACGATCAGCCGGCTGTCCTGGCGCCGGGTCAGCGCGCTGGGTTGCAGGCCGACTATGCGCCCTTCGACGCGGATGGGTACGCCGACGCGCATGGGCAGTGCCGGCAGCGGCATGACAAAACCGAGCGCGTGCGCCAGCTCGAGGAAGGCGGGGCGCACGTAGGGCTCCGCCGGCAGCTGATCGGCGCGGACATGGCGCTGCGCTGCGGGCAGCTCGAAGAGGATGTCGATGTCGGCCGGACGATCCCTGACGGCGCTGAGCGGGTCCGACCGGTCGCGCCCCAGAGCGACTTCGATCTGATTGAGGCGCGCCTTGAGATCGCCCTGGCTCAGCGTCGTCGAAAGGTGGGCGCTGAGGTTGAGGAAGTGATTGGGGCTGGCCATACCGACCGGCGCCGTGCGCACGACCCGGCTGACGTGTACCGTCGGCGCAACGTTCAGGAGGGCCAGCAGCATCTGGCTGACGGCGTGGCCCGGATTGATGTTGCTTCCGAGCCCGAGAAAGACCTGGCGAGTTTCTGGTTCCATCTCAGTCCAGTATTGGCACGAGGTACCCTTCCTCGTACCAGTGTTCAAGGTCGCCGGGGGCGCTGCCGGCAGCCGCCGCCTGTTGCGCGTCGAAACCATCCGGATGACGTGACAGCAGTGCCGCAAGTCGAGGCATCATCGTGTGGTCGGCGCGATAGTCGTGGTAGAAGCCGCCTTCCCATTCGTAACACCAGGGAGCCAGCCGGTATCGGGTAGCAGCGGTCCGAGGCCGGAGACGGTAGGTGAGCGACGGTCGCCTGGTCGCGCCAAGGATCACTTCGGCGTAGCGGCGCCATTGGCGCTCCACGCCATAGTGCTCGCGCAAATAGGCAAGCGTCGCCGACGCCGTCCGCCGCCCAGAACGAATGATGTCGGCGGCGATGTCGGCGGCCGTGTCATGATCGTCGAAGTGGACGCGGTCCAGAAGCGGCTCAGGCAAGAGCTCGCGGTGGGTGGCGACGCGCGCCGCGATGGTGGGCG
>JBFGLK010000490.1:0-3491 GCA_041576195.1 Promineifilaceae bacterium (SeqCode) | reverse complement strand
GCCGTTCTTATAGGGATACTCATCGCCGATCATCTGGTCGGTCAGTAGCCACCAGATAAACGAGTCCAGCCCCGCGGCCTTTGCCTGCGCGAACAGCTGAATTACGTAGTGGGCCTGCGTCTGCGGCGTCGTGTCGAAGAACGGTGGCTGCACGTTGCTGTGCCAGCCCGCCTCCGTGACGGCGATGGGCTTGTCGACGCCGCAGTGCTGCTGGACAACGGCGCGAATCGCCGCCGTCTTCTCCGTCAGACCGGGGCCGTAGGGGGCCCAGTTGTCGGCGAACGCCGGGTAGGCGTGGAAGTTCATGATGTCGAAGTGAGCGCAGCCGCCGGTGCTGAGGACCGTGGGCAGGAAGTCGAAGACGAAGGGGCCGTTCGGCTCAAACCAGTCGTAGGCGATGCCCCCAAACATGACCTGAGCGTTGGGGTTAGCAGCCTTTATGGCCGGGTAAGCCGCCGCCAGCATGGCGGCGTAGTCGGCGCCATAGTTGCCCCAACTCGTGAGCTCGCCACGCTCGCCGGCGTCCGGCTCGTTGAACATCTCCCAGTGGTCAACCTTCGGGCTGCCCGGCGCATCGGCCACGCCGTCGCCATCAAACCGCTCGACGAGCGCGCCGAGGAACTGGGTGAACTCACTGAGCGGCACCTTGTCGATGCGCCCATACGGGTCCGTGGCGGCCCAGGAGGGCAGGATGCCCAGCGTGCCGATGAGCTTGAAGCCGTCGGCGGCGCCGCCGAGCGCTGTGTCGGCCGGAGGCCAGTAGTAGTTGGCCGGCGTCGTATTGCTGGGCTCGATCCAATCCCAGTGGACGGGGTTTCGGATCCACGTGGCCCCGGTGAGGAACTGGTCATGGTAATAGGGGCTGGCCTCGCCGCTGGGGGCGTAGATCTGGAGCCCGAAGGGCGACGGGGGCAGCGCGCCGCGCGCGCCGGCGAAGGTCACCGGGAGGAAGTGGGTTTCCAGACTCTGCGGGGCCGCCTCGCTACGTTGACCGCGCGTGGTCAGCAGCAGGCTGCCGCCGAGGAGGATGACCAGGGTGAGCGTGCTCAGGAGTCGATTCATCAGGTTCCTTTCTGTGTGGTTTGGCCGGCGGCCCAAGGGATCAGGCCCGTGGCCGGCGCGGCCGATCGCCGGCGGCCTAATCGTATCGGGCTGCCGGCAGATAAAGCTGGTTCGGAAAGTCGTAGTAAGGTGCCAGCCAGGCCATGATTTTATTACGACCGCTCAGCGCGATCCAGACCGTGCCGGCATCGTCCACGGCGACGCCCGTCGGCAGACTATCGCTCTCTGGCAGCGGCTGGCGCCAGAACTGGCTGATGGCGCCGGTCGTGCCGTCAAGCGTCATCTGGCTGATGCGGTTGGCGTCGCGCTCGGTGAACCAGACCTGCCGGCCGCCCGGGACATTGCGATAGAAGATGTCGGCCAGGCCGACGCCGGTGGCGTTTACCGGGTACCAGCGCCACAGCGTCAACGTGCCGGGCGCGAAGCGGCCGATGTAATCCTGGCCGGTGTCGATGATCCAGGGACGGTTCAGGTTGCGATCGATCTGGTAGGGTTTGCTCAGCGGCCCGGGAAAGTTCTTCACCAGCTTCACGGCCCGGTTCGGCCAGTAGGAATAAAGCTCGTTTCGGCCCGGCGCGGCGAGCCAGATCGTGTCTTCGTCTTCGGCCTCGACGTCGGAGAGCAGCGCGCCGATCAGGAGCGGATCGGTAAACTCGGTCATCGCGCCGGTGACCGTGCGGCGCACGAGGCTGTCAGCCGCCTCGGTCACGACCCAGATGTCGCCGTTGGGCAGCGCGTCGATGCCGGTGGGCCGGCTGTCGGGTGAGGGCAGGACGTACTCCGTGATCTGGCCGCTGGCGATGTCGAGCGCGCCGATGCGATTGGCCCCATACTCAGTGAACCAGATCCGCCCGTCAAGATAGACCAGGTGGTCCGGCTGACTGTTGGGTGTTGGCGTGTCATAGCGTGTGAAGGCGTAGTCGGCGGTTGTGGTGACCACCAGGCGGCCGATGGCGCTGGTGCCGGGCAGGGTAAACCAGAGCTCACCCGGGCCGGTGGCGATGAGATAGCGAGGCTGGCCGTTGGCGTCCGGCAGCGGGAACTCGGCGAAGAGGACGCCCGCCTGGGTCGCGGCGATCGCGCCGTGCCAACCATGGAACAGCAGGATGGCCAGCCCGAGGGCCGGCAGGAGGGCGGTGAGGTTACGCTTCATGGATGGGCCCGGCGTCGCGCCGGTAGCGCGGGCGCCCGGCGTGGAGCGATCGTAACGCAGGTCCGGCGCCGCGGGGTGAGCGTTTGCTGAGTCCGTTCACGGCTCAGGGGTCCACTCCCAGCGTGCCGGCAGATCCAGCAAGCCGCGGGGGGGATCCGCCCCGCGGGCCACGACGCGGAACGTATAGGCCGATTCGTGGTAGTCGAACGCCCGCGGCAGCCGCGTGTCGTGGATGGCGGCGGTCACGCGGTAGCGTCCCGCGAGCAGCGGCAGCCGCTCCAGAGTGTAGCGCACGACCCCGGCGCCGCGGAGGGTGCCGAGCGACAGGCCGGCCTGGCGGGTGTTGGGGCCGAGGAGATGGGCGCCGTCCTGGCTGTAGATGGCCAGGCCGAACTCGGGTTCCGCCACGGGCTCGTGGGCGTGGTAGGCCATCTCGACGGTGAATGGATCGCCGGGGTGGAAGGCGTCCTTCGGCGTGCCGGCAGCGTCGAGGAAGCGCAGGCCCGTGATCTCGATTTCCCCACTGCCCCAGCGCCGGAAGTCGCCCCCGCTGGCTGCCCGCGAGGCGGGCTGGAAGTGGTCCAGGTATTGCTCCAGCACGACCGGTGCCGGCCCGTAGGCGGCCACGCGACCCTGGTCCATCCAGACGGCATGCGAGCAGAGATTACGAATGGTCTGCAGCTGGTGGCTGACCATGATCAGGGTGACGCCGGCGCGTTGCAGTTCGCGGATGCGGTCCAGGCACTTGGTCTGGAAGGCATAGTCGCCGACGGCCAGGATCTCATCCACGATGAGGATGTCCGGATCGACGTGCACGGCCACGCTGAAGCCGAGCCGCATGTACATACCGGAGGAGTAGTGCTTGACCGGCATGTCGATGAATGTCTCCAGCTCGGAGAAGGCCACGATCGCCTCGAAGCGGCTTTCGAGCTCGTCCCGACTCAGGCCCAGGACCGAGCCGTTCAGGAAGATGTTTTCCCGCCCCGTCAGGTCGGGGTGGAAGCCGGCGCCCAGCTCCAGGAGGGCGCTGACGCGCCCGTTGACGGCCACCTGGCCGGCGGTGGGCCGGAGGATGCGCGTGGCCAGCTTGAGCACCGTGCTCTTGCCGCTGCCGTTGCGCCCGACGATGCCCAGACTGTGGCCCGGCTGGACGGCGAAGCTGACGTCGCGCACCGCCCAGAGAGGCTGGCGCTCTTCGCGGCGCCGGAACAGAGCCAGGGCCGCTTCCAGCACCGTGCCGGGCCGGTCGGGGGTGAAGACGAAGCGTTTGTCGACG
>JBFGLK010000489.1:0-3494 GCA_041576195.1 Promineifilaceae bacterium (SeqCode) | reverse complement strand
GAAGCGCTCGCCGTCCGGGTCGATGGTCATGCCGGTGTAGTCGCCCCATCGCCTCGGTGGGCTATCGAAGGCGACATAGGCGATCTCGCCGGCCTTGAGCGGCGTCTCCGCCTGGAGCACGCCTGGCGGATCGGTGGCCAGCCGGCCGGTGACGAACGTACCCGGGTAGCTGGTCGCGCTTCCTTTCGTATAGCCAACAGCCATGTCGTTACAATGGTTGACGGCCAGATCGGGGAAGGTGCGATAGAAACTACTGCTGGCGTAGAGGCCGGCGTTCGTCACCGCGCCGTTGCTCAGGTTGATCTGGGCCCAGCGCACGCAGTCGACGGTGCCGCCGCCCGGGTTGCAGCTGACGGTGCTCGACGTCCAGCCGTAGCCGTTGCGATAATCGAAGTCGAGCGGTCGGAAGTCGTTGGCCAGCATCGTGCTGCCGCCCAGCTGGGGCCAGTCCACGGGAAAGCCCGGGTTGCCGCCAGTAGCCGCGTCCAAGTTGATCGAAGCAGCCAGCACGGGCGCCGGCGTGGGCAGAGAGAAGGGGTTGCTCCAGGCGAGAAGCGCGTGCGTGCTGCCATTGACAGCATCAGGTTGGCCCAGGAAGAAGTGGGGACCACTGGTGGGCCAGGTTCCCTGGTTCCAGCCGTGCAGGTGCATCGGCTGAGGCGTGAAGTTGGTGCCCACAGACTGCTCCGCCGCGACCGCGGCGGTGCCGGCGTAGAGCTGACTCTTGTTGAATGCCCAGACCCGGCTTTCCACAAACGGCCCCGGGCCGACGACGAACATGTTGCCGCCCATGTACACGGCATCCCGGCCAATGCCGGCAGACGGGTAATCCATCCAGATGACCCCGGGATTGGCGTTGTCCATCGGGAACGCGTAGGTGTACCAGGTTCCAGTAGGGTTGGCTCCGGTAGAGACCGCCAGACAATACATCGACCCGCCCGTGATGGTCACCCCGGAAACGTTGACCTTGTCGATCGCCAGTAGATAGCGGTTGGCGCTCTCATCGTAGAGCACGTTCGGATCGAAGAGCGACGCGCTGGCGTTGTTGCAGCCCGGAGTCTGCGCAAAAAGACTGGCGAACGTCGTCGGGCCGACGAGCGAATTGCCCACCTTGTCCAGGATCTCGAAGGCCACGTTGACGACAGCCACGACGTGGTTGGGCCCAACCGCGACGTCGGCGTCTGGGGGAACGTTACCGCCCCCGCCGCAGCACTCGGTGTAGTCGGGGCCAGGGAAGGCGGCCAATGGCGCCGGCGCGCCTGGCTCGGCCTCATCGGCCTGCTGGATGGCCCGGCTCGGCGGCAGGGCCAGGGCGTCTTGCTTGAGGGCGGCCACCACGGCATCGCTCTGTGGACCGTCGATCGCCTCCAGGTCGAGCTCGCCCGCCAGCCAGCGGTCGAGCATGGTCGGAGGCACCGTCACTAGCGGGGGCAAGGCGCGCACATCAACCGTCACCGGCGTCACCGGTGGCGCGAGCAGGCCAGGCAGCAACACGCCACCGGACACGGGCGCCACCCCACTATCCGGACCGAGGGCCAGGCGCACCGCTGCGTCCCGGCCGACGGACGGTGGCGGCAGCGACGGGCGTATCACCAGCGTCGCCATGCCGATCGCGCCCACCGTGAGCACGAGCGCCACGCGGACCACACGCTTAAGGCTCATTTCTGTTCTCCCGAGTCAGCGCGCCGCCGCCTGTCGGAAGGCGCCGCCGCCCGCTCTGCCAGGCTCTTGAGTGAGCCCGATCACACCCTGATTATAGACGCCCGGTAAGCGGGTACAATCATCAACCTCTAAGTGAAATGGGCCCATCAGTCCTGTTTGCCGCCGAGCGAGGGCCTGCCCACGCTCCGCAAGCGTGCTTGGCATTATGGTCGCTCCACCGTACACTTGCGAGCATGGACAAGATCGACTTTCGCTCGGACACGGTGTCCTGGCCGACGCCGGCGATGCGCCAGGCCATGGCCCAGGCGGCCGTAGGCGACGACGTCTATGGTGAGGACCCGACGGTCAATGAGTTGCAGGCCCTGGGGGCGCGGCTCCTTGGAAAGGAGGCCGCGCTCTTTGTCGCCAGCGGCACGATGGGCAACCTCGCCGCGATCCTGAGCCACGCCACGCGCGGTGACGAGGCTATTCTCGGCGAAGACGCCCACGTGTACAACTGGGAGGCCGGCAGCATGGCCGCCCTCGGCGGGGTGATCCCTCATCCGCTCCCAACTGACGCGCTGGGCCGCATGAGTCTGGAGCGGATTGAGGCGAGCATCCGCGAAGACGACCCTCACCTGCCACGGACCCGCCTGATCCTCCTGGAGAACAGCTATGGCGCGCGCGGCGGCGCGCCGGTGCCGGTCGACTACCTTGAGAGCGTCGGCGCGTTGGCGCGGGACCATGGGCTGGCAACCCATCTAGACGGCGCCCGGCTGTTCAACGCCGCAGTGGCCCTGGGCGTGCCGGCAAGCGCCCTGGCCGCGCCCGTCGACTCCATCTCCTTCTGCCTGAGCAAAGGACTGTGCGCGCCCGTCGGCTCCGTGCTGGTCGGCAGCGCCCCCTTTATCGAACGCGCCCGCCGGGCCCGCAAGGCGCTGGGCGGTGGCATGCGCCAGGCCGGCGTCCTTGCCGCTGCCGGCATCGTGGCCTTGAACGAAATGGTCGACCGCCTCGCCCGCGATCACGAGCACGCCCGGCTGCTGGCACAGGGGCTGGCCGACATCCCCGGCCTGGTCGTCGACGTGGAGGCGGTCAAGACGAACATCATCTTCTTTGGCATCGGGCCGGAGATGCCGCTGTCGGCGCCGGAAGTCGCCCGCCGCCTCCGGGAGTCGGCCAATATCTGGATTGGAGCGGAGGGCCCGCGCCAGTTTCGCGTGCTCACCCACCATTGGGTCGGCCCAAACGAGATCGAGATTCTTCTGGCCAGCATGCGCGAGGTGATGCGCCTGCCGGCGGGAGCGCCCTCAGCCTGAAGCGGCCCGGGGAGCGGCAGGCAACCACGACACGGGGAAGGCGAGGATCACCGCTATGAGCGGCAACAATGACCTGATTGGCCAGCAGATCGAGCAGTATCGCATCGAAGCGCTGATCGGTGACGGCGGCATGGGCACAGTCTACAAAGCGACCGACGTGCGTCTGGGCCGCGCCGTGGCCGTCAAGTTCATGCATCCACATTTCGCCCGCCTGGACGAGTTTCGCAGCCGTCTGACGAAAGAGGCGCAGATCGCGGCCAAGCTCGACCACCCTTCCATCGTCAAGATATTTGGTTTCGGCGAGTCAGCCTACGGGCTCTTCATCGCCATGGAGTATGTCGACGGCGGCAGCCTTCGGGCCCATCTGCGCCGCCTACAGGCCAGTGGGCGCTACCTGCCGCTGGCTCAGTCGCTCCAGATCGGCGAACAGATCGCCGATGCCCTGGACTACGCTCATCAGCGGGGCATTATTCATCGCGACGTCAAGCCGGGGAACATCATCCTCAAACGCCTTGACCGACCCGCCGAAGAAGG
>JBFGLK010000488.1:0-3498 GCA_041576195.1 Promineifilaceae bacterium (SeqCode) | reverse complement strand
CGGCCTCGGCGATCTTTTCTTCCCGCAGGCCGAGCTCGACGCGCACGTGGCCCGCGTCCAGGCGGCGGGCCACCAGGCGGCCATCCACGCCATTGGCGACCGGGCCGTCGAGCAGGCGCAGAACGCCATCGCCGCCGTGTTGAACGGCGGGCCGAACGCCCCGCGCCACCGCATCGAGCACAACTCCGTGATTCGGCCGGACCTGCTGCCGCGCTATGGCCAGTTCGGTATCGTGCCGGTCGTGTTCGGGCTTTATCCCACATGCGAGCCGTTCGGCATCCCGCCGCCGGCCTACGAGGGCTGGGAGTGGCCGTGGCGCGCCCTGCTCGACGCCAACCCGGGCCTGCCGGTGGCCTGGCACGGGGACGATCCGTTCTTCGGCCGGGTGCGGCCGCTGGACGACCTCTACAGCCTGGTGACGCGCCACGAGGTCGCCGCGGACGGCTCGATCTGCCGCGCCCCGGCCTGGCAGGCGCAACACACGATCACGGCCGCCGAGGCGCTGCCCATGATGACGCGCCACGCCGCCTACGCCCTGTTTCGCGAAACGGAAGTGGGTAGCCTGGCGCCGGGCAAGTTCGCCGACCTGATCGTCCTCTCGGCCGACCCGCTGGCCGTCGACCCGGAGGCCATCCCCGGGATCGAGGTGTGGCTGACGATGGTCGGGGGGCGGGTCGAATACTGCGACCCGGCGCACCCCCAGGTCTGCCCATAGACAGCCGTGGTATAGTTTGGGGAGCGCGCCGCGCCCGCTGCCGGCACGACGCGCCCCAGCCCATCAGCACGCCGTCGCCCGCATCCCAGCCCTCAAGCCCAAGGAGAATCCGATGCCGATCCAGCCTGCTCTGCTGGAGCGCCTGGCGTTTTACCGGTTGAACGCCGCGCCCGCCGTCATCCTCGACCTGGCCGGCGCCCTGGCCTACCAGGCCCTGTCCGTTGCCGTGGAGCTCGGCGTCTTCCCGGCGCTGGAGACGCGTCCGCGGACGGCGGCGGAGCTGGCCCAAGTACTCGACCTGGAGACGCACGGTGTGGCCGCGCTGCTTGAGGCGCTGGCCAGCACCGGCTATGTCGCCAAGCGCGACAGCAACTATGCCAACACGGCTCTGACCCGAAAGTGGTTGCTCGACAACGAGGCGTTCGACACCGAGGCCCTGGTCGCCTTCTGGGACGAGGCCGTCCGCGAGCTATGGGCTTTCGCGCCAGAGGTGCTGCGGACGGGCGAGCGCCCCTATGACTTCTATGAATGGGTCGAAGCGACGCCGAAGCGCTACCACAGCTACCAGCAAACACTGGTGATGACCGCGCTGAATGTGGGGCCACAGATCGCGCGCAAGATCGCCCTCCCGGCAGGCCCCACGCGCCTCCTGGACGTCGGTGGCGGGCACGGCATGTTCAGCGTCTTGCTCTGCGAGCGGTACCCGGAGTTACACGCGACGGTGCTCGACAGTCCGGCGGCGCTGGGCGAGGCCGCCGGGCACGTGGCCGAACACGGCCTGGCTGACCGTATCCGGCTGCAGCCGGGCGATCTCTGGCAGGCACCATGGGACGGCGAGTTTGACCTCATCCTGCTGTTCAACCTGCTGCACCACTTCGACCTGGAGACCAACGCCCGCCTGCTGGCGAAGGCGGCCGGCGCGCTGAAGCCGGGCGGCCAGGTGGCCATCCTGGACCAGGTGGCCGGCAGGATCCCGGGCGCGGCGGCCAACGCCTTCATCCGGCTCATCGCCCTGCAATACTACCTGTTCGCCGACGGCCGGGTGTTCACGCGGGATGAGCTGAACGGGTTGCTGGCAAGGTCGGGATTTGCCGGCATTCAGTTTCACAGCCTGGCCCAGGCGCCGGGGACCAGCCTGATCACCGCGAGGCGGGCGGCATAGGACTGGCAGTCCTTCGCACTGGTCTGCGACGATGTCCTTCGCATATGTCTATCGCCGCGTCCGCCAGAGCGCTGCTGTGCGGCGACCAAAAGACCACGCGACCACACGACGACCAACGACTGCCGGTTCCGATCCGGCAAACACCTTGTTTTCCCGGCCGCGACGGGACGCCCGCCCCATGACGGCGGGACGGCGGGTACGGTACGCTGAGCCTGATTCGTCAATGGTTATACGTGGAAGGAGAGAGCGATGGATACGCAGAGCAGATCGTGGAATTGGGGGTTCGTGGGGCTGTGGACGTTGACCGGCGCGCTCGGCGCGACCCTCTTTGGGTTTGCCGCTCTTGCCTCAGTCTGGGAACTAGGAGATCTAGTCGCGAACGTCGCCGGCGAGATCGCCGGGATCGCCGTAGCCGGGGCCGCCTTCGGCGGGGTGCTCGCCCTCGGCCTCAGCCTGGGACCGGGCCTGCTCCTCCGGGGCCGGGGCATTCACCTCGGACGCTGGATCGGCTGGAGCGTCCTGGGCGGGGCGTTCGGCACCGCGATCATATTCGCCGTGCTTTTCGATATGCTTGATGCGAATACCCTGCCCGAGTGGCTGACGGGCCCGGTAATGGGCATCGTCCTTGGCCTTTCAATCGGTCTGGGGCAATGGCGGGCGCTGGGCGACCGCGCGGGCGCCGGGCTCTGGCCGGCGATCGCCGTCGTGGCCCAGATCGCGGCGTTCATGGTCGGCTTGCCCCTGGGCGGCGAGGGTCGCGAGTGGCTGGCGCTGGGCGCCGTCGGCCTGCTCGCCTCGGCCATCACCGGCCTGGGGATGGGCTGGGTGCTGTCGGCCCGGCGGGTCGCCGCGGCGGCGACGTAGCAGGCGCCAGAACAAGTTCCACTGGCTGCGGCCACCGAACCGGGTTGGATCCCGTACATTTGCCTATGGACAATTCGCCCCATGCGCGGCAAGGTTTGTTGTCAGACCCCGCAGTTCGATCAGAACTGCGGGGTTTAGAGACCTCGTTCGATCGCGGCGGCCGCCGCGTGCTGGCCGGCGGGCTGCTCCTGCTCGCCCTCAGCCTGGCGCTGACGTTCTATCGCCTTTCCCTGCCCACGGACGGCACTTCTTTCCGCGACGAGCCCGGCGGATCGAGCGCGCTCGCCTTTGGGGGCGTCTCGCTGCTCGGCGTGGGCGACCTATCCGCCGCGGAGATCACGCAGAACGCGATCCTGTTGCGCCCGCGGCGGCCCGAAGGCTGGCAGATCGGCGGGATCGTGCCCTACCATCTGTACGGCGCCTATGTCTCTTACGACTTTCCTTATCGCCTGGAGCAGGGCCGGCTCTGGGCCGGCGACTACTTCGAGAGCACCTGGGGTTGGCTGTCGCTGGTCACGACCGGCCTGCTCTTTGGGCTGGGCTGTTTCGTCTTCCTCAAGCAACCGAGGCTGGCCGAGACCCGCCTCCTCTTCCTTTACGGGGCCGTCGAGCTGTCCGGCCTGATCACCCGCGCGCCGACCGGAGGGTGGAGCGAGATCCGGCTGGCGGACTACTTCTACCCCCTGGCCTACTGGCCGGCCAACCTGCTCGACGCGATAGGGGGTGCCGGCACCCTGCTGCTCGTGCACCTGCTGCT
>JBFGLK010000487.1:0-3518 GCA_041576195.1 Promineifilaceae bacterium (SeqCode) | reverse complement strand
GACTGGTTGTAGCCGCTCTTGGGCGAGTCGACCCAGATGTCTGGGCTGAAGTACGAATAGAAGTTGCCGTTGATCGTGTCGCCCCGGGTGATGCGCACGTTGTAGTCGGTGACGGGCGGCGTGTAGTCGACCTGGATGTTGTAGGCGGCGCCGCCGGTGCCCGCGAGGACGGTGATGGTGATGCCCGTGCCGGGTATCGCATGGCTGTCGCCAACGGCGAAGATGGCATCCGCCAGGCCGGCCGTCGTCAGCCCCTTGTCCCGCAGGATGACCGGACCCTCGCCCTGGGGAATCAACTCGTTCACGTAGTAGATGAGCACGCCGCTCCCCGGCAGCCCGTCATCATAGCCGCCCAGGCTGTTGCTCCGGGCCTCGATCCAGTAGAAGGCGCTCTCCTGGGCCAGCGTCCCCGCTCCCTGCGTCAGGCCGATGGCGATGGCCTTGCGGTTGGCGGCGGTGGATTCCTGGAGGAAGAGCGGGATGGGGTTGAGTCCACCGTAGCTCCCGCCCGCCGCCGGGCGCGGGATGTAGGTAATGGTCGAGCCGTGAGCCGTCAGCCAGCCGGCGAGCTCTTTCGACCAGACGAGCGGGTGAACATTGTTGAAGAAACCGGCCATGTTGTCCCACTCGTCCACATAGGGCCGGGGAAAGACCACGCCGGGATGGGCATAGAGGTCCACCAGGCCAAACTGGTGTAGCAGACCGTGGGTGAACCGGGCAGCCGGGTTGGCGTATGATTGCACGGAGACGGAGATGGGACGGGTGAAGCCTCCCGGCAGGTTGTAGGGCCAGGGGCCGGTCGTGGCCCAGTCGCCCGTGAAGTTGACGTCATTGGTCACGATGATCATCCGATCGATGTCGTCGTTTGGGTCACCCGTGCCACGATCGAAGAGATTGGCCTCGGCAGCCACCAGCTTGGCGACCACTTCCTCGACCAGTTCGACGAGCAGGCTGCGCTCCGGGTGGTAGTAGTAGTCCTTGTTATGGTCGAGCAGAATCGGTCCACGATAAAGCGGGTTGACAGTGGCCTGCCCGTGGCTTACCTCGTCGATATAGTCGGCGACATCGGTCATCAGGTGCTGGAGATTGGGCAACGGTGGCTCGAAAGCGACGTCACTGAACTGGACGCGCACCACCAGGGTGTCCTGCGTGCCGACGACGGGCGGCGGTTCGGTCATGTCGGCCGTCACGACCAGAGCGTAGCCCTGGCCCGGGTTGCCCACGTTGACCGCGGCCCCACTCACCCGGATCGTCCAGTCGCCGGCAGCCGGGGCGTTAACCAGGACCATTTCGATGTTCTCAGTGGTATCGGCCGTTCCACCGGTGACCGAGGCGGCGTTGTTGAACTGGTTTCCCAGGAAGGTCTGGCCACCACCGGGCGAGATGACGGTCAGGTCCAGGTCGTTCACCAGCGGCGTGCCTGCGTTGGCGGCCGACGGCGGCTCGGTCCAGACTAGCGTCACCTTGAGTCGCTGCGCGTTGCTGGCCACGTCCACGTGGTGCTCGCGCATCTCGCCCGTGGTCAGGCCATCGGCGTTGCGGGTATCCCAGACGCGCAAGTTGAGCGGACCGCCGGCGAAGGTGAGGACGTCGTCCAGGCGGATGATCCCCCAGCCCTGGTTCTGGTCCGGGATGTTGGCCACGCCGGTGCCGGTCATGTTGCGGGCCGAGTTGAGCAGCATGGCCTTCAACAGGGCGCCGGAGGGCGTGAAGCTGTTGTGTGCCTGGCGGGTGCCGGTCGGATACCAGCCTTCGGTGAAGTATTGGCGGGCCAGGGCCGCGGCGGCCGCGGTGTGCGGCGTGGCGTAGCTGGTGGCGCAGGCGGAGCGAGGGCCGGTGTTGCAGGCGGTGCTCACCGTCGCCGACTGGATGTTGCAGCCGACGGCGACCAGATCCGGCTTGCGCCGGCCGTCGGCGGTAGGGCCGGGGTTACCGTCGCCCAGGTTGTTCTCGTTGGGATCGGCCTGGGCGGCGCTCACGCAGATGGCGTTCTTGGCCGTGCCGGGGGCGCCCTGTTCTTCGCCGATGTTGCCGGCAGAGCCGAGGATCAGGTGGTCCTCGTTGTTCCAGACGAAGTTGTCCGCGTCGACAGACACCTGGCTGTAAATCGCCTGGTTGGTGCCGTTCACGTTGTTCTCGTGCCAGCTGTTGGTGTGTATGACGGCGCCCATCGCCGCGGCGGCGCTTAGCTCGGAAAACAGGGAGGCCGAGCCGCCGAAGACGCTCAGATCGAACCGGTTGCCGAGCACCAGCCGGGCGGCCCAGGCGCCGCCGCGGCGTGCGTGCGTTCCGGGATTGTTGAAGTCGTCCCCGGCGGCGCAGCCGGCGACGAACGTCGCGTGGCCGCCGGCCGCATCGCCGTTGGCGTTTCGCACGGCCAGCACCTTGCGGTGCGCCGGACGAGGCGTGTTGTCTGTCGGGTCCTGGAAGAAACAGTGGTTGATGTCGGCCGGCCCGCTGTCGATCACGCCGATGATCTGGCCCTGGCCCGTCAGGTTTTGATTCCAGATGGTGCCCGTGCCCGCCGTCCCCGACTGGTTCGTGGTGGCGGCGTTGACGTTGTCGTCGATCAGCTCCCCGATCTCCTCGATCCAGCGCACTTCTTCGAGCCTGGCCACTGCCGGCAACAGGCCGGCGTCCACCAGGTTGACGCGCAGCCGGCTGCTGCCGCCCGATTTCCGGTCGTCCAGGATGGCCAACACCTCCCCTTGCTTTCCCACGAGGCCGGCGATGCGCTCGGCCAGCTCGCGGGGCTCGGCCGCCGGGAAGAGGACTACCCAGAGCAGCAGACCTTCGACGGCGCGTCGCTCCTCGGTGCGGAACTTGGTTTGACCGATCGTCGGCGACAGCTTGAAGGCGGGTTCGTAACGCACCATAGCCCTGACCAGCGGTTCCTGGCGCAGGGCATCGCGCCTTTCGCCGTCGAGCCGCTCCAGGTAGGCGAAGTGCGGAATGTAGGCCGTCAGAGCCAGCTGATGACGGCGCTGCAAGAGGGCGCGCGCCTCCCGATCGGGTGAGGCATGCAACTGGACCAGGAAATAGGCCGGACCGTCCGGCTTCTCGCGATAGCGCAAGTCATCGGGGATATCGGGCGCGCCTTCCAGCGGATCAAAGCGGTAGCCGACCAGCTCGATGTTGGTCGAAGACTTCTCGATCATTGTGGGCCTCCTGTTGGCTGAGGGCCTGGGACAAAGAGCGTGGGAATGGGGTGCCGAGGGCTCGTGCGGGGGGCAACGGGGCACGCAGGCTCACGTTGCATTATAGATCCGGCCCGCGTCGAGCACAATACGATGGCGGGGCGGGGGAGGTGTCGGCCGTTGGGGAAAGCGCGGCCGGCCCGGACGCTAGTTGGGGATCAGGCCGAGCTGGCGACCGGTGACGGCCAGGATGTCGAGGGCGCGGTCCAGCTGTTGCTCCGTGTGGGTGGCCATATAGCTGGTGCGCAGGAGGGAGCGGCCTGCCGGCACGGCGGGCGTGCGCACCGGGTTGGTGTAGAGGCCGCGTTCGAATAGGAGCTT
>JBFGLK010000486.1:0-3529 GCA_041576195.1 Promineifilaceae bacterium (SeqCode) | reverse complement strand
GGGTAGGGGGAGGGGCGGGTGGCTCAGGCCGGCAGCTCGCGGGCGACGGGTTCCGGCACGTGGCCGTTCTCGCTCTGGGGCTCGTCGGCATCCAGCAGGACGCCGCCCACCGGCAGGTAGTCAAACCCACGCTCGACCAGCACCTCGTGATCGGGGATCATGCGGCGGCCGTCGATGATGAGGTATGGCGGGCTGACTGTCTCCGTCAGCGTGTGAGCCAGGCCGCGGAACTCCTCCCAGTCGGTGGAGATGTAGGTGGCGTGGCTGCCGGCAATCGCCTCCCGCGCCGACGCGTGGTAGGTGATGCGGCTGAAAAGGTGATTGCGCTCCGGGTTAAACCAGTAGCGGCGCGCGTCCTCGATCGCCAGTGGATCGTAGGCCCGGATCTCGGCCACGCCACGGGCGAGAAGAGACTCCACCGCCTTCAACGCTGCCGAGTCGCGCATGTCATTCGTGCGCTTCTTGAACGCCAGGCCGAGGAGGGCCACGGTCTTGTTGTTGAAGTCGAAGTCCGCCTCATGCACGGCGCGATCGATCAGGTAGAACTTCTGGAACTCGTTGATGTTGTAGACCGCCTGCAGGAGATCCGTCGAGCGACCGGCGCGATTTAGCTGGTAGATAAGGGACTGGATGTCCTTGCCGAAGCAGCTACCGCCGGCGCCGTTGCTGACGTAGGAGCCCCAGGTGCTGATGCGGGCGTCGGCCGTGACCCCGATCTTCAGGTCCTCCATGCGGATATTGCCGAAGGTCTCGGCCAGGCGCGCGCCGACGCCATTCCAGAAGGAGATGTAGGTCAAGAGCAGGGTGTTGGCCATGTACTTGATGGCCTCCGCGGTCTCGGGGGTGGTCTCGAGGAAGCGGATCCGCACGTGGTTGACGTATTGCGAGTAGACGCGGCGCAGGATCTTGAAGTCGGCCTCGCTGTCCGCCCCGACAACGACGCGATCGGGGCGCCGGGACGCCTCGACTGCATTGCCTTGCGGCAGAAACTCCGGATTCGAGGCCACGCCGACGTTGGTGGCCTGGTGCTCGGCCAGCACCTGCTCGAGCAGGCGGGCCGTCCCGATTGGCACGGTGCTCTTGTTGACCACGACCGCCCGTTTCTTATCCTGCCGAGCCGCCAACAGCTCGGCCAGGTGGTGGACGGCGTTCATGTAATAGCTCAGGTCGGTGGAGCCGTCTCGATTAGGGGGCGTGGGCAGGCAGAGAAAGACGGCGTCGACCCCTTCGACGACCGTCTCCAGGTCGGTGGTGAAGAAGAGATAACGGTCGAGCGTCTCGTTGATGGCGTCGACGAGGCCGGGTTCATTGACGAACTGCTCGATGGCGTCACGCCGCCCGGTCCGATAGGCTTCGATCTTGTCGGCGTCGATGTCGTAGGCGATCACCTCGTGGCCGTATTCGGCACAGATCGCCGCGTGGGGCAGGCCGACGTAGCCGGTGCCGATGACGATGATTTTCATAGGACTCTCCAGTTATGGCTGCCGGCAACGGGACCGGCCACGCATCCAGGCGGGACGCGCCCGCCGCAGATCTGCTATCTTACCTGAACATACCTTTTCCTACACACCGTTGCACCATCACCACCCACCCTAAGGGTGCTCCAGCACCCTTAGGGTGGGTGGTGGCGCCCTGCCTCCGCCATTCGCCGCGCCACGCGCCGGCCGATCTCCACGGCGTAGTTCGTCCCACGGTCCCAGGGATAAACCTGGGACATGCTGGCGAAGTAGAGGCCGGGCAGCGGCGTCTGCAGCGCCGGGATGTGGCGCGAGTGGTTGAGCATCGGCACCGGCTGGGCATAGCGCGTGCGGAAGAGCCAGCGGCGCCGGATCCAGTCCGGGCGGAAGGTGGGGTTAAAACGGGGCAGAACGGCCGTGAAGCGCCGTTCTAGTTCGGCCTCGTCCAACGACAAATAGGCGTGGTCCGGCAGGACGTAGTCACCGCAGTAGACCAGGTGATCGCCGCCGAAGTGGCGGGGCTCGACGTAGTTCGTGTGCTCGACCAGCGCCAGGAACGGGATCTCGTTCCGGTCTTTGTCGGGCGAGGTGGCCGGGATGTTGAGCCAGTAGGTGCCGTCCGTGAGCAGCTGATGGCGCAACGCCAGGATGAGGACGACGGCGCCCAGGCTCTTGAGACCGAGCAGTTGGCCCAGATAGTCGTCGGGCAGGGCCGGGGCCAGGCGGGCCAGCGCCGCGGGGGCGGTAGTGACCAGGACCTGATCGTAGGGCCTGCCGGCATCCCGGGCCGCCAGGCTGAGGCCGCCGCCCGGTTCCGGGCGGATCTGCTCCACCGGCGTGCTCAGCCGCAGCTCGCCCCCGCGGGCGACTACGGCGTCCACCAGCCCGTCTACCAGCGTCTGGAAGCCGCCGACGAACGTGCCCAGCCGGAAGCTCCGCGCCACGAGGCGGGCCCACATCCAGGCCATGTTCACGTCGCGATAGTAGGGGCCGAACTTGTTGATGAGGAGCGGCCGCCAGGAGACGTTATAGACGCGGGGGCCATACCAGCGGCGCAACCACTCGTCGGCCCGATGGCGCTCCAGGCGTCCGGCCAGGGGCAGGTAGCGCAGCATGGCGGTGACGGCGCCAAAACGGATGAAGTCGAACAGGTTGAACGGGGGAAAGCGCAGCAGCCGGA
The DNA here is from genome assembly GCA_041576195.1 of Promineifilaceae bacterium (SeqCode). Lineage (GTDB taxonomy): Bacteria > Chloroflexota > Anaerolineae > Promineifilales > Promineifilaceae > JAGVTM01. The sequence goes on along the minus strand of JBFGLK010000486.1, from coordinate 892 downwards.
GCGGGCTGTCGAACGGGTAGATGCGCCCTTCGTGATAGAGGGACGTCGTCGGCCGGGGAAAGAAGAGCTTGTCCCGCAGCCCGAGCTCCTCGACCAGGCCGATGATGGCCCGGTCGGACTGGAAGAGGTGGTGGTAATACTTCTCCAGGTGCCAGGCCCAGCCCTCGTCGCGGAAGCCGGCGGCCAGCCCGCCCGCGTGATCGGCCGCTTCGAAGAGCGTGACTCGCTGGCCGGCGGCGAGGAGATCGTAGGCGGCGGCCAGGCCGGCGATGCCGGCACCGACCACGGCCACGCGTCGGCCAGTCATACGCCCGCCTCTTGCTCGGCCAACCGGGCTGCCCGGCCGAAGTCCGCCCAGCCCAGCCCCTCGCGCACCATGAAGTAGGCGCCAAGAAGGGTGATCGGCAGCCACAGGGCGGCGTGCAGCACCAGGGTGTAGGCCGTGGCCAGCGGGCCCGGCACACCATAGAGCTGCAAGACCTCAATGCCCGGGGCGTCGAACGTGCCCACGTAGCCGGGCGCAGAGGGCAGGGTCGTGGCCAGGTTGACCACACCGTTCATCAGCATCAGAGCGAAAAAGCTGACCTCGAAGTCAAAGGCGTGCATGACAAACCAGTATTTCACGGTCTCCAGGAGCCAGATGACGATCGAGGTGACGAAGATCATCAGGACATTGCGGAAGCTGCGCAGGGCGATCAGGCCGGTCAGGAAGCGCTCGGCGAAGCCGAGGACCGGGGCTTGCAGGCGGCCGGGCAGCAGGCGGCGGGTGAGCCACGTCGACAGGGTCATGGCCCGTGCCGGCATCGCCGCCAGGGCGAAGAAGATCAGCAGAGCCGCGAAGAAGGCGACGCTGGCCACAACGACCACGCCCTGTATCCGCTCGCTGGGCAGC
>JBFGLK010000485.1:0-3533 GCA_041576195.1 Promineifilaceae bacterium (SeqCode) | reverse complement strand
TACGCAATGGCCGGGCGCCATCGCCCGCCGGCTCAGGGCACGCCCATGCCCCAGACCCCGTTGCCATAGGTGCTGAAGGCAACCACCGGGTTGCCGTTGCCGTCGAGTACGATCGGGAACTGGCCAAAGGCGATGTCCCTTGGGCGGTCGCCCAGGTAGACCTTCCAGAGCAGGCTTTCCGTCTCCAGATTAAGGGCGACGACGTAGGCGCTGATGTCCAGGGCGGCCGCGCTGAAGAGCATGACCGGTTGGCCCGCGGCGTCGGTGGCGATCGACATGCCGGAGGACGGCACGTGATCGCCGGCCTCGCCGACGAGCTGGTTGACGTTGATCGTCTGGAGCATCTGGCCGGTCTCAGAGACGCGGTAAAGCCATGGCGAGGCCGCCGTGAGGAACCACAGGCCGCCGCGCGGGTCGCGGGCGGGCGAGCTGCGCATGTCCGAGGCGAGCGGCAGCTGCCAGGCAAGCGTGTAGGCGGCATCGTCATCGCGCAGAGCGAAGAGGGTGGGGTTTTCAGCCTCGGCATAGGGGTCGTCGCCGTCGCCATCCACGAAGACCATGTCGTCGATGACCAGCGGGGAGGCGCCGCTTTCGGCCTTGTACTCGAAGAACCATGCCGGCACCAGATCGTAGGTGCCGCCCGACTCCACCACGTCGATGGCGTAGAGCCGCCCGGGCGTTTCCGCGACCGTGCCGTGGAACTCCATCGGCAAGTAGAAGCGCTCGCCGCGCACGGCGGGCGTATTGGTCGTCGCCCAGAGCCCAGACTCTGTATTCCAGTCGGCCAGCGACAATTGGGCCCGGATCTGGCCGCTGGCGCTGTCCAGGGCGAAGATCGGCCCCTCCAGCGTGGCGGCGATCAAGATGCCGCTTTCGGTCAGCACGGGCGAGGTCGCCGTGGCGTCCACCGTCGTCTGCCAGTCGATCGAGCCGCCGCTGTTGAAGCGGATGATCGTGGTGTCGTCGGCGGCGATGACCTCACCGGTCGGGCTGATCAGCGGCGCCGAGGCGAACGCCATCTCGCTCAGCTTCTTCGTGTCCCAGAGCAGGCTGCCGTCGCCGTCGTAGACGCGTACAAACGCGCCCTTCTTGCGCTCGGCGTAGTAGAACGAGCAGGCCAGGATGCTGCCATTGGAGCTGCACCCTATGCCGCGGCGGGAGCCCAGCGTATGGAACCAGCGATCCGGCGTGACATGCCAGCGATCGCGGACCGCGCCCTCGGGCACGGCCACGTTGTTCATGATGTCTGACATCTGGGCGTCGCAGTGGGCACCGGGGCAACCGGTCGTCGCCTGTACGAACGCCGCCTCGCTGGCAAAGGCCAGATAGGCCCCGGCACCCCCCGCCAGGACCACCAACAGAAAGGCCAGGCCGGCCCAGATGGCGGGCCGCCTGGCAGCGATGAACAGACGCATTTCGTCCTCTCCCTTAACTAGCGGCAGGATCCCGGATCCGGGCGGACCCGCGCCTGCCATCCGGCGAGAATGCCGGCATCATCGCCAGCGTTGGCTCGAGAGGATTCTGGCTTGTCGTCGATGGCCGGCACGCGAGAGCTGATGGCTCAGGAACTAGGGACATCCTAGCAGAAGCGCGGCAGGATCTCAAGACCCCGCAGTCCTTCGGAAGCGTGCGGGTCTGGAGACTTATTCTCTCCGGGCGGGCGCCTCACGTCCATAGGCAGATGTACGGGATTGGGCCGCACCCCCGTCAGCCCAGGAGCGCCCCCAGCAGCCAGAGCGCCGCCATGCCCGCCGCCAGGGTCCAGAGGACGTTGCGCGTGCGCCAGGCGACGACGGCGGCCAGCCGGGTTGCATCGCTCCACTTCGCCTACCAGTCGCCCCGAATCGATGCTGTCTGCGACCTCCTCAAACGAACTGCGACTGGGCAAGAGGGAACTACGACCGCCAAGAAGGCTCTTATTACCAGGTTTGTGACCACAGGCCGCTATACTACCGATCGTGCCGCTCGGAGCACGTCAAACAGACCAGACCTGATGGAGATATTACCAATGGAATCTAGGGGAATCGTTCGCTTACTCTTGGTCATTGCCCTCGTGCTGGTGACCGCCACCGTCGCTTTTGCCGCCGTCACCTTCGAGCCAGCAACGGGCACCGGCTTTGTCGGCAAAGGTGACGTTCAGCTCATATATGGTTGGAACAACAAGCAGCTGCAGGACAAAGCGGTCCTCGTCCAGTTCCGGGCGACGGATGTTACGGAGCGTAGCTGGGAGTGCACGAACACGAACAATCAGAAGGTCCAGGAGCGGGAGCGCACCACCACGACCACGCAACTCGTCAGCAAGATCGACCGGGTCAGGAACCAGATTACCGGCTTTATCCTTGAAGGTTTCACGGGGACGCCGACGAGCTCGACCGACGGCCCGCCCCTGAACTCCTGCCCGAGTGGCCCATGGGTCCTGACGATGCCGGCAGGCGACCCGGTCCCGGTGGAAGGCGAAGGCGGCCTCGAAGTGAGCATCGACGGCGCAAACTGGTTCGGCCTGGAGTAGTCCATTATCAGGGTGGCAAGCCGCCGTGCCCTGGCCCACACAAGCGCATACATTCGACGGTCGTCGATAGCCTGAATCGCTTCGACGCCCGGGAGAGCGCCGGTGAAGAGCCGGCGCTCTGGCTTTTCTACCGTGCTGGCTGGTCTACCCGGTCAGGGGCCGTCTGGATCTTGCGGAGTTGCCCATCTGCGGGTCGGACGCCCCTACCCCCGTCAGCCCAGGAGCGCCCCGAGCAGCCAGAGCGCCGCCATGCCCGCCGCCAGGGTCCAGAGGACGTTGCGCGTGCGCCAGGCGACGACGGCGGCCAGCAGGCCGGCCAGCAGCCGGACGTTGCCCAGCGAGAGGTCGAGGCTGCCCGCGGGCCGGAAGAGCTCGGGGAAGATGATGGCCGACAACACGGCCGGGGGCACGTAGCGCAGGCCGCGGCGTACCAGTTCAGGCAGCGCCAGACGGCCCTCCAGGGCAATGAAGACGAGGCGGATAGCATAGGTGATCGCCCCCATACCCAGCACCGTCAGCCAGAGGGTGGCTTCCCGGCTCACGGCGCCACCTCTCTCGCCTCGCCGCGCGACCTTTCCACGGCCAGGCCCACCAGGATGCCGGCCATGGCCGCGGCCATCAGCCCCAGGCGATAGGGCCAGCCGGCCGTGAGCAGGGCCACGATGCCGGCAGCCAGGGCGGCGGCGATCGGCGCCGGGCCGGTCAATGCCGGCACCACCAGGCCGATGAAGGTCAGCGCCAGCGTAAAGTCCAGCCCCCAGGTTGCCGGCACCTGGGCGCCCAGGAAGATGCCCACCGCAGTGCTCGCCTGCCAGCAGAGCCAGAGGGTCAGCCCGCTGCCGAGGAAGAAGCCGTGCCGGTTGCCGGTGTCGCCCGGCCGCTCGTAGTGCAGGATAGTCACCACGTAGGCCTCGTCGGTCATCAGATAAGCCAGGAGCGCCTTCCAGGGCGGCGACAGGGCGCGCACATGGGGCGCGAGCGAGGCCCCGTAGAGCAGGTGGCGCAGGTTGACGATGAGGGTGGT
>JBFGLK010000484.1:0-3548 GCA_041576195.1 Promineifilaceae bacterium (SeqCode) | reverse complement strand
GGCCCGGGGCCGCCGCAGGGTCCATTGCTGGGAGGTGGGCTTGGCCGGGTGTCGAGGCCAACCCGACAGAGGATTATAGAACGTTCGCCAGGGGTTGTCACCCCGGTTGGCAGCCCGGCGGCGCGGCACTCGACAGATGCCTATTGACGCCGGCGGACGCTGGCGGTAGGCTTCTCTAGACCCCGCCGGTCTGGCAGACCCGCGGGGTCTGAAAGCATCATGCCGCGCCCGGCGCCACCGTAGCCGGTCGGCCTGCCATAGGTCAGCATGTTCAAGCGGATCGTCGTCAAACTCGGTACCAGTGTCCTCACCGGCGGCACGCCCCGCCTGGATCGGCCTCATATGGTCGAGCTGGTGCGGCAATGCGCCTCCCTGCGCCTGGAAGGTAAGGAGATCGTCCTCTGCACCTCCGGGGCGATCGCCGCCGGCCGGGAGCGCCTGGGTTTTCCGACGCTGGCGCCGACCGTCACCAGCAAACAGCTGCTGGCAGCCGTGGGGCAAAGCCGCCTCATGCTGGTCTGGGAGCGTCTCTTCGATCTCTACGGGCTCCACGTGGGCCAGATCTTGCTGACGCGGTCGGACGTTGAGAGCCGGGTCCGCTTCCTGAACGCGCGGGACACGATGCAGGCGCTGCTCGAGCAGGGCATTGTGCCCATCGTCAACGAGAACGACGCCGTGGCCACTGAGGAGATCAAGGTCGGCGACAACGACAACCTGTCGGCGCTGGTGGCCATCCTGGCCGACGCCGATTTGCTCCTGCTGCTGACCGATCAACCCGGGCTGTTCACCGCGGATCCACGGCTGAATCCGAACGCGGCGCTTATCCCAGAGGTGCGGGACATCGACGCCTCGCTGCGGGCGTTGGCCGGTGGTAGCCGGAGTGGGTTGGGCGTCGGGGGCATGATCACCAAGCTCCAGGCGGCGGACATGGCCCGCCGTGCCGGCACCGACGTGGTCATCGCCGCCGGGCGGGCGTCGAACGTGATCACGCGCATCGTTGCCGGTGACGCCGTCGGAACCCGCTTCCCGGCGCTGGAGACGCCCCTGGAGTCACGCAAACGCTGGATCCTGGCCGGGCCGACGGCGGTGGGTCGGATCGCGGTGGACGATGGGGCCGCCGCTGCTCTGCGCGAGCGCGGCCGCAGCCTGCTGCCGGCAGGCATCTTGGCCGTCTCCGGGTCGTTCGAGCGCGGCGACACGGTCACCATCGTCGGGCCGAGCGAGCGACTGCTGGCCCGCGGCATCGCCCGCTATGGCAGTGGCGATCTGGCCCAGATCGTTGGCTGCCAGTCCGACGAGATCGTCGAGCGTCTGGGCTACACGTATGGGCCGGCGGCCGTTCACCGCAATGATCTGATCCTGCTGTGAACCCTGCCGATGTTGGCCCGGCATGATCGCGGAATCCGCCGGGCGCTGGAGACAACGCCGATGATCAACCTGACCGACATGGGACGCGCGGCCCGCGCCGCCAGCCGGACGCTGGCCTCGCTGACGACGGCGCGCAAGGACGAGGCGCTGGCGGCGATCGCCGCCGAGTTGACGGCCCAGGCGCCGGCTATCCTGACGGCCAACGCCGAGGACATCGCCGACGCCCGCGCCGCCGGCCTGAGCGAGGCCCTGATCGACCGCTTGCTGCTGACGGAGGCCCGCCTGGAGAAGCTGGCCGCCGCGGTGCGTCACGTCGCCAGCCTGCCGGACCCGGTGGGCACCGAGATAATGGGCCGCGTCTTGCCAAATGGCCTGCGCCTCAGCAAGCGGCGCATCCCCATTGGCGTCATCGGCGCCATTTACGAGGCGCGGCCCAACGTGACGATCGATATCGCGGCCCTGTGCCTGAAGACGGGCAACGCCTGTATCCTGCGCGGCGGCAGCGAGACCTTCCGCAGCAACATGGCCCTGGTGACTGTTATCGGCGCGGCGCTGGAGCGCTGCGCCCTGCCGCCCGCGGCCGCCCAGGCGATCGCCGACCCGGACCGCCGCTACGTGGCTGAGCTGCTGACCCTGAGCGACCACGTCGACATGATCATCCCGCGCGGCGGCGCCGGCCTGCACCGCTTCTGCAAAGAGAACAGCCGCATCCCTGTGATGACCGGGGGCATCGGCATTTGCCACGTCTTTGTGGATGAGAGCGCGGACCTGGAGCGGGCGGTGGAAATCGTGGAGAACGCCAAGGTGCAGCGGCCGAGCGTATGCAACGCGCTGGACACGGTGCTGGTGCACGAGGCGGTGGCCACGCAGTTCCTGCCGGCCATGGCCGCGCGGCTGGCGCGGCACGACGTCGAGCTGCGGGCGGAAGGGGACGCGCTCTCCATATTGCGCGTGGACGGCCACGACGCGCGGGTGGTGCCGGCAGGCCCGGACGACTTCGACCAGGAGTGGCTGGCCCTCATCCTTGGCGTGCGCATCGTGCCCGGCCTCGACGCGGCGCTCGACCACATCGCGACGCACGGCACACACCACTCTGACGCCATTCTCACGCAACACCTTGGCCATGCCGAGCGCTTCGTGCAAGAAGTGGACTCGGCCGCGGTTTATGTCAATGCGAGCACGCGCTTCACCGACGGGGGAGAATTCGGCCTGGGCGCGGAAGTGGCCGTGAGCACCGAGAAGCTGCACGCCCGCGGCCCGATGGGTCTGGAGGAGTTGACGAGTTACAAGTGGGTGGGCATCGGCGACGGCCACATTCGCGCGTGAGGGTCGCTCTCGCCGCGGCGCCGACCGCTGGCTGAGCACCGAATGGAAGGTCAAATCGAGGTCCTGGAGCGAAGCATCACGCGATCTGCTCTGGCAGTCTGCCGCGCCAGCGCGGGATCGAGCGTCGGACTGACGCTGGTCGAGAAGATTCTTCCGGATGACTGGGGACGGAATCGGGTCTGGCGCTACCGAGTTCAGCGCGCCCCGGTAGGCTTCCCAGACACAATCATCGTCAAGACGTCCAAGATCGGCGGCGGGCATGTATTCGACGAGTGGGCAAGTCTGGAATTCCTCAATCAGTTCGATGCTCTGGACGGCCTGATTCCACGCTTCTATGGGGGGGATGAGGCGTTAGAACTTCTGGTGTTGGAGGACCTGGGCTCGGTACGCGATCACCACGACCTGGGCACGATCCTGGAGGGGGCCGACGCACACCTAGCTGCGGAAGCACTCCGGGCCCACGCCCTCGCCATGGCCCGGCTACACATCACCACCGCGGGACACGAGGCGACCTGGGATGCTCTCCGCAACCGGTACCCCCGTAGTGGCCGGCCGCTTTCCAAGGACCAGTTTGCGGAGAACGTCGCATGGTTTCTCCGCACGCTGCCCGCGTTTGGCCTGAGCGCGACGGCGGCGCTTGAAGCGGAGGCCAGGTCAATCGTGGCCCGGCTGATGCACCCACAGGGCCCGCGAGCGTATACGCGGGGTGACGTCTGTCCCAGCAATGTGGCCTACATTGACCGGCAGACGCGGTTCTATGACTTCGAAATGGGCGCCTACCGGCATATTCTCCTTTCCGCGACCTTCTTCCGTCTCTCCCATCTCTCCTGCTTCAATGGCAACCTCATTCCCAG
>JBFGLK010000483.1:0-3551 GCA_041576195.1 Promineifilaceae bacterium (SeqCode) | reverse complement strand
CGCCCGCCAGGATGGCGTGCGGCTGCCGCTCCTGGGCCAGTCCGGCCACCAGCGGCCCCACCGCCTCTACGCGGAAGCGGGCCAGCGTCGCGTCGTCGGCTCCCAGGACCACGTCGGCCCCGTGAGCGAACGCCTCGGCGGCCACGGCGGTCATTCCCTGGCCAAAGACGAGCGCAGTTAGCGGCATGCTCAGGGCCTGGCTGACCGCCTTGCCGGCTCCCAGTCCTTCCTTGCTGATGGCGGTCAACGCGCCGTTGTGATGCTCGATGAAGATCCAGACGCCGCTCATATCACCTTCTCCTCAAACAGCTTGTCCACCAGCAGGCGCGCCTGCTCGGCGACCGTGTCGGCCTCGATCAGGGTGACCGTGGTCTGCCGCTCGGGCAACGGATAGACGTCGCTCCAGTCCGCCTGGCTGGCGCCAGCGCCCACCCCGGCCGATAGGCCGAGATCGGCCGCCGCCAGCGTGGGGATCGTCGCCCGACTGGCTTTGCGGATGCCCATGAACGAGGGGTAGCGGGGCTCGTTGATCTCCTTGACCACGCTGACGACCACCGGCAGCGGAGCGGTGACCGTCTCCTTACCTTCCTCGATCAGGCGCTCCACGGTGATGCTGTCGGCCGTCACTTCCTTGATGGCCGATACAAAGGTGAGGGGCGTCCAGCCGAGCTTCACCGCCACCTGGACCGGCGTCTGGCCGGTGTCGCCGTCGATGGCCTGCTTGCCGAAGAGGACGATGCCGGCAGCCTCGATCTGGCGAATGGCCGCCGCCAGCACGCGGGCCGTCCCCAGCGTGTCCGACCCGGCGAACGCCGCGTCCGCCAGCAGCACCGCCTCGGTGCAACCCATCGCCAGGCAGGTCTTCAGCTGTTCCTCGCTCGACGGGTCGCCCATCGTCAGAACGATAGTGTCACTGGCGCCGTGGTTCTCCCGCAGCCGGATTCCTTCCTCGACCGCGTATTCATCCCACGGATTAAGCACGTTGGGCTTGCCCCCCGGGTCCTCCCAGCTCACGGCGCCCTCGGCGACGGTGAAGGTGGCCGTCGTGCTCGGCGTTTGCTTGACACAGACAATGACTTTCATTCAAGAACCTCCATCAAAAGGGAATGCGCGTGCGGCGCCCGCCGCAAAGTCGCCCCGGCCGGTCAAACGGACATCAGCCGGCTCTTATTCAGCGCGGCAAAGGCCTCGGCGTAAGCATCCTGGCTGAACTCAAAGGTGATGGCCCGCCAGGAGAAGTGAACGATGCGTGCCGCCTGGCGCACGGCCTGCTTCTCCGGCCGGGCCCGCTCGGATTGGCCGCGCCGGCCCCAGGTCCAGGCCAGGGTAGATATCGCCAGCCCCGTCGCCAGGGCGATTGCCAGCCGGAGCCCCTCCATCCAGGGCGCCGGCGCAACGAACCAACCGGCGACCAGGCCGACGACCAGGCCAGCAGCCGTCAAAACCCAGGTCAGGCGGCGGCGGCGTTCTTCCTCGCCAGACTCCTGGCGCAAGGCGGTCGCGCACGCCTGGCACACCGGCACGTCCACGATCCGGGTGCGCCCGCCGACGCGATGGCGCACGGCCATGGTACTCGTGGCCGGCGTTAGATGTCGCACACATTGGCCGGGAAAGCGGACGGGTTCACCCACCCGCGCCTGGACCTTCACCTGGCTGGTCACCGTGGGTGGCTTACTCCTCCTGCCACAGGGCCGGATCGTAGGCCGGCAGCTCGCGCCGCAAAGGCTTCTCCCGGCGCTCGCCCAGGACGAACTCCGCCTGGATCAGCTGATGAATCTCGCTGGTGCCCTCGTAGAGCATGGCGCCACGGCTGTTGCGCAGGTATCGCTCGACGTCGTACTCGTCCGAGTAGCCATAGGCGCCGTGGATCTGGATCGCCTCGCTGGCGGCTTTGAATGCGTGCTCCGTCGCATACCACTTGGCCATTGAGACTTCGCGGGTGTTCCGTTGGCCTTGATTCTTGAGCCAACCGACCTGGAGATAGAGCAACCGCGCGCAGTCGTACCACTGCTGCATGAAGGCCAGCTTCTGCCGGATTAGCTGGTAGGTGGCGATGGGCTGGCCGAAGGTCTGGCGGTCCTGCGCGTAGCGCACGGAGGCGTCCAACGCGGCGCGGATAAGCCCGGCGGCCCCCGAAGCAACCGTGTAGCGCCCGTTGTCGAGCGCGCTCATGGCGATCTTGAAGCCCTCGCCCTCTTCGCCAAGCCGATTGGCTGCCGGCACGCGCACATCGGCGCAATTGACCCAGCCGGTGGAGCCCGCCCGCACGCCGAGCTTGCCGTGAATATCCCCGCTGCTCACGCCGGCCATCTCCCGCTCGACGATGAACGCCGTCAGCCCTCGGTGCGCCGGCTTGGCCTCCAGATCGGTCCGCGCCACCCAGAGAAAATGGTCGGCCCGGGTGGCCAGACTGATCCACATCTTCTCGCCGTTGATGAGGTAGTCATCCCCGGCGCGCCGGGCGATGGATTGCAGGCCGGCGACGTCGCTCCCGGCGCCGGGCTCGGTCAGGCAAAAGGCGCCGACCTTCTCACCCCGCGCCTGGGGCGCCAGGAAGCGCTGCTTCTGCGCCTCGGTGCCCCACTGCAAGAGGGCCATGCTATTGAGGCCCATGTGCACCGACATGACGACCCGCAGCGGCGAGTCGACGCGCTCCAGTTCCTCGCACACGAGGCCCAGTGTGACGTAGTCAAAGCCCTGGCCCCCGTAACGGACCGGGATATTGATGCCCAGGATGCCCAGCGCCGCCATGCGCGGCAGCACATCCGGGTTCATCGTTCCCTGGCGATCGTGCTCGCGGATGGTCGGATAGACCTCTTTTTCCGCGAAAGCCCGGACCATCTCCGCGGCGGCGAGTTGTTCGGCGGTGAGGGAGAAGTCAAGCATGGGCATCACTCATTTGGGCGTTCGGAATGCCGGCAAGATTATACCGACAGCCAAAATGCCCAGCAATCAAACGTTATGACGCTATGCGTTATATTGTAACACATGGGCGCCGGTCCGGCCGCGCAGCCCTCGGCCCACTCAGGGGTCCGGCTCGCCGGCGACCGCGAAAACAAACGCGCCGTCGGCCGCGTACAGCCGGGCCAGTCCCGGGTTAGCCGCCAGCGCCACCGGGTCGAAGAAACCGCCCCGCGGGCCAACGTAGACATGGGTCACCCCCTGCGCGCGCAGCCAGGCCGCGGCGTCCGGATGTGCCCAGTCCGTCACCGCCTGCGCCCCCTCGTTGAAGGCTACGACGGTGGCGGCCAGATCCCGGCCATAGACATAGTCGACCGGCGGGGTGGTCGTGGCGTGCCCGGTCACCGGCGTGATCCATGCCCCGCCATCAGACGCCGCCCAGGCCGGCCCCTGCCAGCGCCAGGCGTTGACCGCCACCATGGCGTCGGGCGGGAGATGCTCGGCGAGCCACGCCAGCGCGATGGCATCGGCGGGCCGGGCCAGGATCGTGGTCTCGTTGAGGATGGTGATCTGCTGGCGGACGCCGAAGAGCGCGGCCGCCGCCACGCCGGCGCCGAGGGCCAGAGCTGCCGCCAGCCGGATCGCCGCGT
>JBFGLK010000482.1:0-3556 GCA_041576195.1 Promineifilaceae bacterium (SeqCode) | reverse complement strand
GCCGTCGCTCTCGTCATCGACGGCCTGATCGGCTACAGCCTCCGCGGGGATCCGCGCGGCGCCGCGGCGACGCTCATCCGCTGGGCCAACGCGTCCCCGGCGCCGGTCCTGGCCCTCGATACCCCCTCGGGGGTCGACACGACGACCGGCAGGCTGGGTGATCCGGCCATTCGGGCCGCCGCCACACTGACCCTGGCCCTCCCCAAGACCGGCCTGCGTGCGCCCGCCGGGCGGCCGCACGTCGGCGAGCTCTACCTGGCCGACATCAGCGTGCCCCCGGCTCTCTATGCCGGCCCAGGCCTGGAGCTGGAGGTTGGCCCGCTGTTCGCCCACGGTGACATCGTGCGTCTCTGGTAGGCAGGGGCGTGGCCACGACTCACGAAGGAGCGCGCATGGACGACCTGACCCTACGACGTTGCCAGGCCATGGTGGACGAGTGGATCCGGACCGTGGGAGTCCGCTATTACGCGGAGATGACGAATCTGGCTGTCTTGATGGAGGAGGTCGGCGAGCTGGCTCGCCTCTTCGCCCGCACTTATGGCGAGCAGAGCTTCAAGCCGTCGGATCGCGGGCGGGACCTGGGAGATGAGATGGCGGACGTCTTCTTCGTCCTGGTGTGCCTGGCCAACCAGACCGGGGTCGACTTGACGGAGGCGTTCACCCGCAACCTGGAGAAGAAGACGGGGCGCGACCGGGCGCGCCATGCCGGCAATCCGAAGCTCCGGCCAGACGACGCCCCGCCGTAGGCGCGGGCCGGCTCAGCCCGCCTCGACCGCCGGCTGGTGCACCTGGCAATAGGCCGACTCGGCCAGGGCCCGGTTGCGGCACTGCCGGCCCGCCCGAGTGATGCCCTGACAGCGCTCGCGCTCTGACACCCCCGCGGCGGCGGCCGCCTCTAACTCCACCAGCTTCTTCTCCAGCGCCTCGAGCTGAGCCATCGTTTCGGCCAGGTTGTCGTCCGGCATCTGTTCGACCGGAATAGGCATCTTGCGCTGGCCGTCGACGCGACTGATCGCTTCGTCTTCCCGCACCTGTCGCACCAGCTGCATCAGCTCATCGAACTCGGCGTGAAATCCGTCGATGATCGCGCCCGGATCGGGCACGAGCCCGGCGTCTGTGGCCACACCCAGCGTCACCTTGCCATCGTAGCTCATGATGCTCACGCCCATGCCCAGGCGGCCCGACTGCGGCACCCAGAACATCATGTTGTCGATGGCGCTGCCGGCGAGGTAGAGGGTCATGCGCGGCCCCGGCACGTTGGTCATCACCGCCGTCGCCTTGGTGCCGAAGATGTTGACAATCTGGTCGGCGAGCTGGTTGGGAGACATGCCAATGAAGTTGAGGATGCCAAAATTGATGATGGCCTCGGGCGAGTCCTTGATCGCATCCATGCGCCCTTTGAGCACGAGCAGACGATCGTGCGGGTCCTCGATGCCCACCGGCAGCGGGAGGAAAATGAGGGAGAACTCGTTGCCCAGCTCCAGCGCGCGCTCCATTGGGCGGAGGTTGACGGGCACGGCGGCGCGGAAGTTAAGGCCGTCAACCGGCTCGCCGCGCTTGATGAGGTAGCGGCGCAAGGCGCCGGTCATGGCCGTGAGCAGGACGTCGTTGACCTTGGCGTCGAGCACCTTGCCGACCGCCTTGACGTCGGCCAGAGGGATGACGCCGGACCAGGCGGCCCGCTTTTGCACGCCGAGGGGCCCCTTGAAGATCGTCTTGGGATCCGGAGGCATCAGCAGGGTCTTGGCCAGCGTGGCGCCGCCCGTGACGGCGCGTCCGGTGAGCTCCAGCGCATGCCCAGGGTTGGAGAGGACTTCGGCGCTCTCCTGCCAGGCCGCGCCCACCAGGTTTCGGTACGTCTTGAGAACCGACCGCGCCGGGTTCAACACGGGTCCGAGCAGGCCCCCGCCATCGCGGCCTTCCTTTGCGGGCGGCGGCTTCAGCGGCATGTTGGGGTGCAGGTCCATCAGCGAGAGCATGACGGCGACGAGGGCCGTGTCGTCCCCGATGCTGTGGTGAATACGGCCGAAGAGGGCGGCGCCGCCTTTGACATTCTCGATGTAGTGGAATTGCCACAGCGGGCGATTGAAATCAAGGCCCATGCTCATCATGTTACCGACGAGCTCCTGGAGTGTGGACTCGTTGCCAGGTGCCGGCAGGGCGATGCGGTGCAGGTGGTAGTCCAGGTCGAAGTGCGGGTCCAGCTCCCAGCGTGGATTGCGCAGCGGGACCCGAGAGCTGACTGGACGCATGAGGAAGCGATCGAGGGTCAGCAAGCGATACTCGACCGTACGCCGCAGGCGGGCGAAGTCCGCCGGCTTGCGCAGGAGAAGCACGCCCGTAATCATCATCAGATTGGTCGGGTCCTCCATTTGCAGCCAGGCCGTGTCGACGTTGTTGAAGGGGATACTCTTTCGGGCCATAGGTGACTCCGATTTCAGTTATGGGCGTAGGCCGGGACGCGGGCGTCGCCGGTTCGGCGATTCGCTGCCGGCAGCCCATATTGTGCCACGACTGGAGGGGCTACGCCACTGTGTCGCCACGCGCTTTGCAGCCTACTCGCGCCATGGAGACCCACAGGTCTGACAGATCGGCGGGGTCGCCTAGACCGAGGGCGCGCTAGAACACCGCGTCCCTCACAGATGCGCTATAATCCAGCCAACGCGGACCGCCGCGGCCCGCCCATCACGCACCCGCGCTGTCACGCCCAGACAGATCGAGCCGAACGAATCAGAGAGGTTGCTCATGACTCAGCCCGACTACTTCCAGGCCCGCACGCGCCTTCCGGGAAGCGATCACCAGTTCTACTACCGCCTGGGCCAGCTGAGCGACGAAGGCATCGGCCGCGTCGACCGGCTCCCCTTCTCCCTACGCGTCTTGCTTGAGGCTCTGCTGCGTCGCTGCGACGGCGTCGTCATCACGCCGGAGCACGTGGCCGCCGTCGCCGGCTGGCAAGCGAACGCTGTTGGCCAGCAGGAGATCCCGTTCACGCCGGCCCGCGTCATCCTCCAGGACTTCACCGGCGTGCCCGCCGTCGTTGACCTGGCGGCGCTGCGCTCGGCGATGGCCCGCATGGGCGCCGATCCGAAGAAGATCAACCCCCAGGTGCCCGTCGACCTGGTCATCGATCACTCCGTACAGGTAGACACGTTTGGCTCCGCCGCCGCGCTTTTCATCAACGCCGAGAAGGAGTTCGAGCGCAACCGGGAGCGCTACGAGTTTCTCAAGTGGGGTCAGACCGCGTTCAGCAACTTCAACGTGGTCCCCCCGGCCAGCGGCATCGTCCATCAGGTCAACCTGGAATACCTGGCCGAGGTGGTCATGGCGCGGGAGACATCGGACGGGGTCGATCTTTACCCGGATACGCTGGTCGGCACCGACTCGCACACGACGATGATCAACGGGCTGGGCGTGCTCGGCTGGGGCGTCGGCGGCATCGAGGCCGAGGCGGCCATGCTCGGCCAGCCCATTTACATGCTCACGCCCGAGGTCGTTGGCTTTCGGCTATCCGGCCGCCTGCCCGAGGGCACGACGGCCACTGACCTGGTACTCGTCG
>JBFGLK010000481.1:0-3568 GCA_041576195.1 Promineifilaceae bacterium (SeqCode) | reverse complement strand
TGGGCCGGCGCCTACCGCTCCGGCGCCCCGGCCGCGATCCACGCCGAAACGGCCTCCAGCTCCTCGACGAGGAGCTGGCCGAAGTGATCGGACGGGCCGGACTGGCGCTGCACCAGCAGGCTGGCTGCCGGATCCCCGGGCACGATCACCGGACCGCCAGCGCCCCCGGCCAGGAGCAGGCTGTAGCGACTCATGTCCAGCCCACCCTCCGGGTCGTCTCCTCCGTGGCAGGTGACGCAGCGCCCGTCCAGCATCGCGCGGAACGTGCCGTCGTACGTACGGGCCGCGCCGTCGAGGAGATAGGGACTGGTGTTCTTGAGGAGGTAAACCTGCCGCTCCAGATAGGGGATCAGCTCCGGCGAGTTGAAGCCGGTGAAGATCCACTCGTTGGCGTGACAGGCGACATTGCCGCAAAACGAGTCGCTCGGCGGCGGCTTGCCTTCCAGTGCCAGGTAGTCGATAGACGGATCGGCGGGCGTGTGACAGGCAGCGCACGAGGCGTCGATGGCCTTGCCGTGCAGCGTAATCCAGCTGCTGTGCGTGTGCGACGGCGGCTCCGGCCCGCGCGCGAGCTCAATGCTGGTCACCAGCGTGGCATTGTCGGCCAGCACCGGGATCGAGTGGCACACGTTGCACTCGAGCCGGATGGCCTCGCCGGTGCCGCTCAGGTGCTTGCCGTCGTGGCAGCGGAAGCAGCCGGGAAAATCCTTGTGGCCAAGATTGTCCGGGTGGGTGTACCAGTCGATCTTCTGCTCCGGGTAGACGCTCTGGCGATAGATGTCGTTGAGGACCGTGATGGACCGCAGGATCTCCGCGCGCTTCGTCTGGTACGTCTCGGGGAACTCGCGTTCATAGAAGGTGAGCAGGGACGAGAAGGCCGCCCGCGCCGCTGCGTCGTCGGCATAGCTGGCCTGGAGCCGGGACACCGCCTCCCGGCGGGCGTAGGGCAGTTCCGTTGAGATGAGCCCCTTGACGATCGCCTGGTCTACCGCCTCTTCCGGGCTGGGAATGGTGTGGGTGACCCGATTGTGGCAGGTGATGCAATCCATTTGCTCCAGATGTGTACCGGCAACGTCGTTCGGCGTGATCCCGGACGCCACGTCGTAATACTCGGTGATGCTGCCCCCCGCGTCCACAACACGCACGTACGGGATCTCCTGCTCCAGCTCGTCGGTGGCCAGGAAGTAAACCTCGTTCTCGATGTGCCAGTGGATACCGCGACCCAGGCCCTGGCGCGCGCTGCCGCCGCCGGTCTTCATGATCAGGAAGATCGACTGCGGCGTGTTGGGCTGATCGCTCAGATAGTTGCGCAGCTCGCGCAGGCTGTCGTCCGAGAACTTCTCCGGGAAGTGGCAGCGCTCACACGAGTCGGTTGCCGGCCGCATTTCGTGCGCCCGAATGGGGAACGTGTAATCTTCGGTGATGGTCCGGACGACATGGCGCAGATCGCCCGCCTTACGCGTGAACTGCGTGCGGAAGACGTCCCGGCCCAGGTGGCACTCCACGCATTGCACACGGGCGTGCGGCGAGCGCAAGTAGGCGCTGTACTCAGGCGGCATCGTGTGGCACGACGAGCCGCAGAACTCCGGTGAGTTGGTGTAGGCCCAGACCTCGGCCCCGCCGGCGAACGCGCCCAGCGTCAGCACGCCCAGGATAGCGAACGGCAACACGCGCAACCAGCGCGGGCTGTCAGGGGGCGGGAAGAAGAAGTGTTTGACGGCAGTGATGAATCGGCGCATGCGTTGTCTCTCTGGTTAATGTAGCGGCGCGTCGCCGGGCGCCGCCGCAAGCTATGGCGTCGGCGTCGCTCCCGGCGTCGCTTCGGGCGTCTCCTCCGGTTCCGGTTCGGGTTCCGGGGTAGGCGTGGGCGGCAACGGGGTATGGTAGCCCCTGGCCATGTCGGCCAGCGTGGCCGCGTCCTTTTCGGT
The DNA here is from genome assembly GCA_041576195.1 of Promineifilaceae bacterium (SeqCode). Classification (GTDB taxonomy): domain Bacteria; phylum Chloroflexota; class Anaerolineae; order Promineifilales; family Promineifilaceae; genus JAGVTM01. The sequence continues at coordinate 1,640 of JBFGLK010000481.1, read as the reverse complement.
GGCCAGCTCGCCGTTGTGGCAATGCCGGCAGGCGTAGTCCAGCGTGATGTAGGGCCGCACCGTGCTGCCATCCGGGCTGAACTGCGGCGCCTCCGGGTCCGGGTTGATCGAGAATTGGTGAGCGTGCACGTCCGCTGTGAAGATCGCCAGGTCGGCCTGGGCGGACTTCGCCATTGGTGGCATGTGGCAGTCGACGCACTCGACTCCCAGATGCCGGCGGTTGCGCTCGAACTCCTGCGGCCAGTGGCAGCTCTCGCACACCTGGCGCTGCCCGCGCGCCGGGTTCAGCGCCTCGTCGGCATGCACGGCGCTGGCATGCGGGTCGTGGCAGGTCACGCAGTCCAGGGCAAAATGCTTCGAGTTGAACAGGTCGGAGAACTGCTGATTGTGTTGCGCGAAACCGTCCTCGGCGTCGATAGTCGCCCGGTCGCCGCGCACGTGGCATTCTCCGCAGAGACGCGATGAGTCATTGACCGTCATGACGACGCCGTGCGGGTCGTCGGCATGGCGGCTGCCGGGGCCGTGGCAACGCTCGCACTGGACGCCCTCGAGCTCCCAGGTGCCCACGATGCCGTCGGCACCGTCCTGGTGCCCGACCGGGCGATAGCCGGTGGCGTGGCAGACGGCACAGTCAAATGGGACCTGCTGGCCGGCGGCGTAGGACATCCAGCCAGCGTCGGCCCCGACGGCGTCGTTGGCAAAGACGTACTTGGTGGCCTCGCCCTCGGCGCCGGTGATGACGTAGCCCTCCCGGTCGACGAAGAGGGCCGCCCAGGCGAAGCCGCCGACAACGTAGCGGATGTCGTCCCAGCCATAGCCATCGGGCGGCTCGGGAATGCCACCGGTGACGCTGTCAAAGGGGAGGACGGGCGCCTCCCCGTTTACGGCGGTCAGGTCGTTGGGATGGCCGGACAGGATGTAGGTGGCGTAGAGGTCTTCATGGCACTGGCCACAGCGCTCCGCCCCGATGTAGGTCTGGCTGGCCGTAGCCGCTTCGCCGGCCGGCCCCACCGGCCCTAGCGGGCCAGGCGGCCCTGCCGGGCCGAGTGGGCCGGGCGGGCCCTCCTCTCCTGCGCACGCGGCCATCATCAGCCAAGTGAATAGCACTAGGACGAGAGCGAGGAGGGAGCGCCTGGCGGGCATCATGGTAAGTTCTCCGCGTCGTGACGTCGATCGTTGTGGCAAGGCATTCAGCTCATGCCGGCATACCAAGCATTTTAGCACGAATTGACCCAGGGTAAGGATACCGAACGGGCAGCCATGACAATGGGGACAAGTATAGGAGATGGGCCCGCCAGAATGTGTGACAATTGTCACATAGTCCGGTGACAGAAGTCATCCAGGCGGAGCCTCATCCTCGGCGGCCAAGGCCCGGCGCAGCACCTTGCCGACCGAGGAGCGGGGCAGGCTATGGCGAAAGACAATGTAACGGGGAACCTTGTAGGCCACCAGCCGCCGCCGGCAATAGGCCTGCAGCCCTTCGGCGGTCAGCGCCGCGCCCTCGACCGGGACCACCCACGCCTTGACCGCCTCGCCCTGGTACGTGTCCGGGACGCCGGCCACGCCGACCTCCGCGACGTCCGGGTGCGCGGCGATCACCTCCTCGACCTCGCGCGGCCAGACCTGGAAGCCGCTGGGCT
>JBFGLK010000480.1:0-3579 GCA_041576195.1 Promineifilaceae bacterium (SeqCode) | reverse complement strand
TGGTTGCTGGTTTGCTTGTTGGCCAGGTTGCTGACCACCAGCCAACCTACGAACTAGCCAACTAACCATCCACTTCACTTCCCCGACTCACGGGCGACGTTCGGCGGCGTGCCGTGGGCGGGCGCTTTCAGCCTGTGGCGCTCGCTCTCTGGGCCTGGAGGGGCCACCTACTCCTCCCGGTCATCGTCGTTGACCTGATTGAGGTTGGCGGGAGTATAGCATGCCGCTCTGGCCGGCGTCAACCGGAGGAGGGACTGCCGGGGAATCTCCCCGGCAGTCTCGTTTGATCTCCCGCCCAACTTGCTCTATCATTCCCCATAGCTCGAGCCAGTCACCCCGGGGCCACGTAACGTTTACCGCCCGGGTTCGTCCCGGTGCCTGGGGTTTGCGGCGGTAACGGTCTGGTCGGGTGCCCCAATTCTCGTATCGTAATCGCAGTATCGGTGTCTTTTCGGCCCAGGCCGGGGCCATCCTCGCGCCGGGCCCGGACGCCATCTTCGCATGGATTCGAGGTGAGAGATGACGACAGACGAAGCCGACATCGTATGCAACATCGCCCAGGACCGGCATCGCACCAGCAGCCTCTGGCTCAACTTGTGGACCATCCTCCTATATTTCTTCGGCGCCTCCATCGTGGTGTTCCTTACGGCCGCCATCCTGCTGTTCATCCGCCAGGAATGGCTGCCGGCAGCGCTGGTCACGCTGGGCACCATCGTCGAGGGCGTGGGCATCAAGTGGGTGACCGAGCGCCGGGCGGAGGCCCGCCGCGAGGAACATTCCTACTACAAGGAGGTCGAGTCCGCCTGTCGCTACGTGCCGGCAGACCGACGCTAGGCGCCTGCAGGGACCGGGTCCGCCGCCAGGTCGGCGCCAGGCGCCTGCCGGCAGCGGGCCGGCGGGTCCGCCGGTTTGACCTTCCCTCTCCGGCGGGCTACACTGTGCGCCATGGCGGACCCGCCCATCCCCTACCCCAGACGCCATCGGCGCCGCCTGCTGCTGCGCAGGCTCGCCCGGGCCGCCTTCGCCATCCTCACCCGCTTCGAGGCGATCGGCGTCGACCGCATCCCCGACCGCGGTCCCCTCATCATCGTCGGTAACCACTTCCACTTCGCCGATCCTGTCGCCCTGGTCCCCTACATTCCCTGGCATACCGAGTACATCGGCGGCGCCGTCATGCCGGACGCCCCGCCCGCGCTCACCTGGATCCCCGGGCTCTGGGGCTTCTTGCCGGTGCACCGCGGGACGGCGACTCAGGACGCGCTCAAGGCCGCCCGCCACGTCCGCGACCGAGATGGCATTCTCGTCGTCTTTCCCGAGGCCGGCAGCTGGGCGCCCGTATTGCGCCCGGCCCGGCCCGGCGCCGCCTTCCTCGCCGCCGAGACCGGCGCTCCACTTCTGCCAATCGGCCTGGACGGCCTGATCGACATCTTCCCCACGCTGCGGCGTGGCGGCCGGTGCCGCGTCACCCTGCGTGTGGGCGAACCCTGTGGCCCGTTTCGCACTCGCGGTCGCGGGCGCGCCCGCCGCCAGGAGCTGGAGGCGATCGGCGAGGAGATCATGCGCCAGATCGCCGCGCTCATCCCGGCGGCGCGCCACGGCGTCTTCTCCGACGATCCCGTCCTGCGCGCCGCCGCGGAGGACGTGGCCGCCTATCCCTGGGCCTGAAACTACGCGGCCACTGCCCGCACCCCACCTCGGGCCAGCGGGTTGTAATCTCTGTTCGACATCTTCAGGAGGGTCTCATGCAAGCAGCGGTTCAAGGCGAACGGGTGGTCGGGCGCGGGCGATGGGGCTGGTATCTGTACGACTTCGGCAACTCGGCCTACGCCGCCGTCGTCCTGCTGGCCGTCTATTCGGCCTACTTCCAGAACGAGGTCGTCGGCGGCGCCCAGGGGACGCGCCTCTGGGGGATCGCCGTGAGCATCGCCATGCTCGTCGTCGGGCTGACGATGCCGGTGCTTGGCGCCATCGCCGACTTCACCGCCTCAAAAAAGCGCATCCTGCTCTTCTACACGACCATTACCTGCGTCTTCACGGCCATGCTGTTCTTCGTGCAAAAGGGGGACATCGTGGCCGGCATGGTGCTCTTCATTCTGGCCGAGATCGGCTATCGCAGCGGCCAGGTCTTCTACAACGGTCTGCTACCGGAGATCGCCGCCCCCGACGAGATCGGGCGCGTCTCCGGCAACGGCTGGGCCATCGGCTCCGCCGGCGGCATCCTGTGCCTGCTCATCGTGCTGCCCCTGATCGTGATCATCGGCGGCACCTTTGTCGTGCGGCTCTCGCTGGCGATCACGGGCCTGTTCTTCGCCGTCTCCGCCTTGCCGCTCTTCTTCTTCCTGCGCGAGCGCGCCCGCCCGCAGGCGCTTCCCCCGGGGGAAAACGTCCTCACGCTCGGCTTCCGCCGGCTGGCGGTCACCTTTCGCCACGCCCGGCACTATCGAGAGTTCGTCAAGTTCCTGCTGGCCTTCCTCGTTTTCAACGTGGGCATTATCATCGCGCTCGACTTCGCTGGCATCCTGGGCGTCGTGCTCTTTGGCTTCGACCAGACCATGCTCATCCTGATGATGATTCTGGTGCAGATCACGAGCGTCGCCGGCGCCTACCTCTTCGGTCGGGTCACCGACCGCCGAGGCAGCAAGAACGCGCTGTTCCTGTCGATCGCCGCCATGGCCGTGGCCGCTGCCGGCATCTACTTCTTCCGCTCCCAGGCCAGCTTCTTCGTGTTGGCCTCGCTGGCCGGATTCTCCCTGACCGGGGTGCAATCGGTCAGCCGGACGATGGTCGGGCAACTCAGCCCGCCGGGCCAGAGCGCCGAGTTCTACGGCCTGTTTTCTCTTTCCAACCAGATCTCGGCCTTTATCGGCCCCAGCCTGTTCGGCGGCGTCGTCTTTGGCCTGGCCCAGCGCTTCCAGGGCCAGGGGGTGGCCGTGGCGCTGGCCGATCAGGACGCCCATCGCCTGGCGGTGTGGTTGATCGTCGTCTTCCTGGCGATCGGGGCGATCATGCTCTGGCGCGTCGACGAGCGGGCCGGGCAGGCGGCGGCCCGGGTGGCCGTGGCCGAAAAGAGGACGTAGGACAGCCCGGTGGGCCGTCTCCCAACTGCGTGCCGGCAGCCACGCGGACCCGGGGGAACGACGTACCGCCTCCGCATAGCAGCGCCGTTTCAGGACCGGCATGACGCCGCGCCGGGATCAGTGACGCGCCCCACCGGGGCGACTCCACGGTCTGGTCCGAGCGGATTGGGTTCCTTACGGGGACGGGGGATCAGAGCGGCGCTGGGACAGGCCGACCAGGTTGCCGTCGAGATCGGTGACGGCCGCCAGGCGGGCGCCCCACGGCCGGTCGGCCGGCGGAGAATGCACGCACGCGCCGAGCGCCACGAGCCGGGCAAACGTCGCCTCCAGGTCCGTGACCTCGAACCAGAGCGTGATCGCCCCGGGCGGCTCCCCGTCGACGCCCTCAACCTGGTCGAAACCGAAATAGACGTGGCCGACCTGGCAGCCCAGGTGGTTGGGCGACGCCTGGTAAGGGCCCAGGCCTAGCCCGCGCGCATAGAAGTCGGCCAGCATCTCCATG
>JBFGLK010000479.1:0-3583 GCA_041576195.1 Promineifilaceae bacterium (SeqCode) | reverse complement strand
TGCGCCAGGCCGAGGAGCTGAAGTGGCGCGAGCTCGTCGACGGCATTCACGCCGACCATGCCCACGATGAAGCGCTCGGCGTTTCCAAGAGCCTCATCCATGACACCCTGCACGCGGCGGAGCGGGCGAGCGTCATCAGCGCCGACATGGGAGGCCGCAGCTTCACCACCAACGCGCCCGTTCGCCTGCTCTTGAAAAGCGAGCGCCCCTTCCAGGACGCCGTAATGCGGTGCGACGCCATCTACCTGCGCACCCTGCGCGCGCTCGACCCGGCGCTCGATCTCGAAACAGCCTCCCTCGCCCTCTACGACTCCCCCGGCTACGCTCGTTATCTCAAGATCGTGCTCAGCCACTACGGCCAAAACGGATCGGCTGAGGCGTAGCGCCCCGTGTCTCGCCGTTTCTGCCAACCCGGCCCTGTCGCCCCCACCGCGGCGGGCCGCCGCTCCGTGATGAGGCGTCGCCCATGATCGAGCTCGTCGATCGGGCCATCGCCTTCGCCCTCCGGGCGCACGACGGCCAGCAGCGCAAGACGGGCAGCGGCATGCCGTTCGTCGCTCACCCGCTGGCCGTGGGCATGATGCTCCAGGCGATGGGCTGCCCCGAAACCGTGGTGGCCGCCGGACTCCTCCACGACACCGTCGAGGACACCGACGTGACCCTGGACGAGCTGCGCCACGCCTTCGGCGACGAGGTGGCCCGGCTCGTCGGCTATTGCACCGAGCCGCGGGGTCGCTGGGAGACGCGCAAGCAGTACCTGATCGAAAGCCTGCGCGAGGCGCCGCTGGAGGCTAAGCTCGTGGCGGCGGCCGACAAGGTCCACAATCTGCACCACCTGGAGCATAGCCTGGACGCGATTGGTCCGGAGGTCTGGGAGCGCTTCAGTCGCGGGCCAGCCGAGCAGGCGTGGTATTACCGCACCGTGGCCCGTAGCATCCTCAACGGCGTCGCGGAGCCGGAGCGCTATCCCGTCTTCGCCGAGCTGGAGTCGCTGGTAGCGACCCTGTTTGAAGGTATCTCCCCGCAGCCCTGATCCCCCGGTGCCGCGGTCTGATCGGCCCGGCGTCACAACACCTGGTCGCGATGGCCGAAGCCGCGACTGTTGTCCACGAAGTAGACGCGCGTCGGCGCCAGTCGATACCAGGTCACGCGCCCCAGCGCCGCCTGGATCGCCGCCGGGGCCGCCCGCAAGAACGGGAAGCGGGCCTGGTAGCGGTGGATCGCCCGGGCCTGCGCCTCGCCCGCCAGGGCGTGCACGGCCCCCTCGAGCTGCACCCCCTTGATCGCCGTCCAGTCGTGGTAATCCTCCTGGATCGTGGCGGCGGCCCGGCCGCTGGCCGCCAGATGGCGGGCGTGGCGTGTGTGGGGCGCGGAGAGAAAAAAGAGATCAAACCCTTCATTGACATAAAACACGGCGGCGGCCCACAGGTCGTCGCCGTCATGGGTGGCCAACGTCATCACGTGGTGGGCCGCCAGGTACGCCAGGGCGGCGTCGCGCGGGTCGGCGGTCACGAGGCGTCCGGCTGGCTGGCTCGCCCGCCCCGCCAGCGGGTGAACAGGTCCTCCGGCAGGTCGATCTGCAGGAGATCCAGGGCCCGATTGACCGTCTGATCGACGATCTCGGCCACCGTCTCGGGTCGATGATAGAAGGCGGGCATCGGCGGCGCCACGATGGCGCCCATTTCGATCACCTGGGCCATGAGGCGCACGTGCCCCAGGTGGAGCGGCGTCTCCCGGGGCATCAGCACAAGCCGGCGCCGGTCCTTGAGCACCACGTCTGCCGCGCGTGTGAGCAAGTTGTCGGTGTAGGAGTGGGCGATGGCCGCTAACGTCTTCATCGAGCAAGGCAGGACCACCATGCCGTGGGTGCGGAAGGAGCCGGACGAGATGGCCGCGGCGATGTCGCGGAAACGATAGTTGACGTCGGCCAGCGCCAACACCGCGTCTGGAGGGTAATCCGTTTCCAGGGCGATCGTCTGCGCCGCCGCGTTGCTCATCACCAGGTGGGTCTCCACCTGGGGCACGTCCGCCAGCACTTCCAGGAGGCGAATGCCGTAGATGACGCCGCTGGCGCCGGAGATGCCGACGATAAGGCGGAGGGGGGTCGGGGCGCCGGGCGCCGTCTGGGGAGGAGTTGGGTTGGCCATGCGCGATCCACTCGTTACAGTATAATCGGCCCGGAGCCGGCGGGGCGCCGGCGACCTTGCCGGGCGCCCACGATGGATTGTAAAGAAGTCAGGCCAAAAGACCAACTGGCGCCGGCGGGCCGCGCGCCCCAGCGCATGTGGCTCAGAAAGGATATCGGTTATGTCAACCAAGTCCCATTTTGTGGCGGATTTGAAATTGGGGGATCGCGTTGTCGACGAGCCGTTCCTGCTCTATGACGTGGACAGCCGCACGACCAAGGACGGTCAGCCGTTCCTGCGCCTGGTGTTGAGCGACCGTACCGGCCAGGTCAACGGCGTCTTCTGGGACGTGCCGGCACAGATCCAGGGCTGGGCCCGCGCCGGGCTCGTGGCCCTGATCGAAGGCCGCGTGGCCCGCTACCGCAACGCCCCCCAGATCATCGTCACCGACATGATCACCGCCCCCGACCCGGACATGGCCGACTTCCTCCGCAGCAGCGAGCGCTCGCGCGACGAGATGGTGAATGAGCTGCGCCAGATCATCGCCGGGATGAGCGAGCCCTGGCAGGCGCTGACGGCCCGGATCCTGCTCGGCGAGGCGTTCCTCCCCCACTTCGCCAACGCTCCGGCGGCCCGGCGCATGCACCATGCCTACATGGGCGGGCTGCTGGCCCACACGCTGAGCATGGCCGCCATCGCCCGCTCGCTCGCCGATCACTACCCGGCGGTCCGCCGGGATCTGCTCCTCGCCGGCGTCCTGCTGCACGACATGGGTAAGGTACACGAGTACACGACCGAGGGCGGCATCACCGTCTCCGACGATGGGCACCTGGTCGGGCACGTCGTGCGCGGCGTCGCCATGATCGAGCAGGCAGCGCGCGAGCTCGGCCAGCCGAGCGGCGTCGACCTGCAAGATCTGGTCCACCTCGTGGCTTCCCACCACGGCACCCAGGAGTGGGGCGCCCCGATCACGCCAAAGACGCTGGAGGCCGTCCTCCTGCACCAGATCGATCTGCTGGACAGCCGCGTGCAGGGCTTCCTTGACTTCACCGGCGAAAACGCCGCCGAGGGAGAGTGGACGGCCAAGCCCAGTCCTATGTTCGGCAGCTACCTGCGACGCCCCGGGGCCAACCACGCCAGCGACTAGGGCCGCCCACCCGTCAGGGCCCCGAAAGCGCCGGACGACGGACCGCATACGCCGCGAATAACAGCTCGTCCGGCGCCCGCTGCCGATAGACCCGGTCGATCTCCCCGCCGGGATAGGCTGCCCGCACAAACGCCAGCTCCTCCTCTCTCTCAGGCAAGAAGATAAACAACGTGTCCCGCGCCAGCGGCCAGTCAGGCGGGCCCAAGAGTGTGTCGGTGACGTCGATGCCGTTCATCCCAGGATTCAGGTAGGGGATCGTCGACAGGCTGTAGTAGCCCATGCGGGGAAAGCCCAGGAAGTAGACGTCCTG
>JBFGLK010000478.1:0-3597 GCA_041576195.1 Promineifilaceae bacterium (SeqCode) | reverse complement strand
GCGGCGGAGCAACTGGCGGCGCGGCCGGAACGGGCGGCGCTGGCGGCCCGGCACAGCGCGGCTTATGCGGCCCAGGTGAAGCGTCTGGCGCCCGAGCTGCGTGGCGCCGGCATCGCCGCCGCGCTCGACGCGCTGGAGCGCGATCACGTCGACATCCAGGTCGCCTGGGAGCGCGCGCTGGTGGAGCGGGACAAGGCGCTGGTGGATGGGCTCTGGGCCGGCCAGTTTTACTACCATTCGTTGCGCGGCTTGCTGCATCGGGGACGGGAGGCATTTACGGCGGCTCGTGAGGCGTTTGCCGATCCGGCCCGGAGGCTCCGGTTCACCAACTACCTGGGCCACTTCCAGCGCCGGCTGCATGAGTATGACGAGGCGGAATCGACGCTGCGGGCCAACGCCGCCGCGGCGCGCCGGCAGGGGAATGCCGGCATGGAGGCCTACGCCCTGATTGAGCTGGCGCATCTCCATGTGGCTCGCGGCGCCGTCGACGAGGGCCAGTCGATGGCCGAGGAGGGGCTCGCCCGGCTGGAGACGGCGGGCGATGCCGGCAATGACCTGCTGCACACGCACGCCCTGATGGCCCTGGGCAATGTGGCGATGCATCGTGGTGACTTCGAAGCGGCGCGCGCGAGGCAGGCGGCGTGTCTCGAACTGGCGCGGCGGCGCGGCTTTGTCTTGATTCAGGCCGACGCCCTGAGCAACCTGGGCATCCTCGAGGGCATGACAGGGCAATTTGCCGGCGCGCGCGATTTACTGCGCCAGAGCCTGGCGCTACGTGAGGCAGTCGGCGATCTGCGCGGCCAGGGTATCTCGCTGGCCAACCTGGGGCTCTGCGCCCTGTCGGAGGGGGATCTGGATGGGGCGGCGGAGGCGTTTGGTCGCAGTCTACGCCTGTGCGATCAGATCGGCGACCGGGATGGTTCGGCGTACGCCATCGACAACTTCGGCGAGATCGCCCTGCGCCAGGAGCGATTGGACGAGGCCTTGCGCGCGTTCCAGCGCAGCCTGGTCCTCCGGCGCGAGCTGGGGGACCGGGCCGGCCTGGCCTATTCGCTGTCCTACCTGGGGCTGGCAAAGGCCAGATTGGGCCAGTTGCAGGATGCCCGGCGGGATCTGCGCGAGGCGTTGGCGTTGGCCGAGGAGTCCGGCGGCCTGCCCCTCATCCTCATGGTTGCTCAGCATGCCGCCATGACGCTGGCATCACCGTCACAGTCGGCGGCCTGGCTTGTTCGGATTCGGGCACACCCGGCGCTCGACCAGCGCTTCGCCCCGGCGATCGCCGAGCGGTTGGAAGCGCTCGAGGTTGAGCTATCGCCGGCGGCGTGGCGGCGGGCCAGCGACGATGGGGAGGCTCTCGATTGGGAGACGATGGTCGACGAACTGCGGGTGTTGCTGGCCGGCTGAGGGGTGGGGAGGGCGAGAGAAGCCCCGCAGGTTCTGAGGCCTGCGGGGCTGATGAGGCTGGATTAAGAGGGGGAGCCGGTGGCCGGCGGCGGGGATCAGGCCGGGTCGGTGACGCCCTGGGCCTCGCGGGCGGCCGTCAGGATGCGGCGCAGCTCGCCGTAGTGGTTGCGCGTGTGATTGGGGAAGCCCATGAGCAGGCTCTGGCCGATGCCCAGGTAGACGGCCTTGTTGGCCACGGTGTCTGCCGGTAAGTGCTCGACGAGCTTTACCGTCTCCGCCTCGGCGGCGTGCCAAAGGTCGACCAGCTCGTCCAGGGTGTACGACTCCGCCACGGAGGCGACCCAGGCCGGGGTGTTGTTCGGCCAGCCGCTGAGGCTGTTGCCGTCGATGCTGCTGGCGACGGCCATCTGCTGGGCTCGTTCCGACGTGATTAGATGGGCCAGCAACTCCTTGGCACTCCAGAGCCCGTTGGGCTTGAAGGCGGCCAGGGTATCGTCTACGCCTGCGAGGATCTCGGCTAGCTCGGCGTCCAGGCCATCGTACTGCTCGCGCAGGGCGGCGGCGAAGGTCGCCGGGGTTGCCGGCACGGCCGGCCGGGGGCGGTGCGAGAGGGTCATGGCCACACTGTGCTTTTCGCCCTGGCGATAGAACTCGAGCGGCACCGTGTCGCCAGCACGATGCGGCGCCGTGGCCGCCTGGAGGGAGTTGAAGTCCTTGACGGCGACGCCGCCCAGTTTGACGAGGATGTCCTCGTTAACCAGGCCAGCCGCCTCGGCGCCGGTGCCGGCGACGGTGCCGCCGATCTGGATGCCGCCCTCGATCGGCAGCCCCTGGTCTTGCGCTTGGTCGGCGGTGATCAGGCCGGGCACCAGGATGCCCAGGAAGGGTCGCGCGTAGATGCGCTGGTCCAGGCCGGTTTCTAGCACGGCTTTGAGATTGGCAAGGCTGGTCTCCCAGCCCTGCTCAATTTGCTGCCGCGTCTCCGCCCATGCCGGATCGGCGCCGACGCCGGTGTGTGTCAGGGTGACGGCGGTGCCGCCGGCGGTCTCGGCTAGCTCCACGGTCACGGCCGTGGGGGCCGGCTCGCCGCGGCCGAACCAGGTGAAGGCCAGCTGTTGGCCCGGTTCGAAGGCGGTGAACTCACCGACGGCGTAGTAGTAGGCTGGTTGTGTCCAGAGCAGAAAGAGGGCGCCCCCTTTCCGTGGGGAGATGTTGGCGTTGTGACACAGCCACTGCGTGATGGCCGTCTGGTTGGTGAAGGCGGTGAAAACGGCGTCCATGGGGGCGTCGACGGTCTGCGAGAAGGTCAGGCTATTCTCGGGCATGGGTTGCTCCTGTCGTGGTGGGTAAGGCGCTTGGTGTGGGCGGCGCTGAAAGCACGGCTCGGTTCGTGTGTTAGATAATAATCTAATACTTGTGGGGCGTCAAGACGGGCCAGGCCGCCGGGTGTGTGCCGGCAGCGTTGGCCCGTGATGGCGAGCGGGTGGCTCTGGCGCGTTCGGCGAGTGGTCGTGTGGTGGAGTCGTGTGCCGTCGCTGAACGGCAACGCGAGGGCAGGCGCGCGGGCGATTGCGGCGGTCACTCCCGCGGACGACTGGCGCCAGTTGGGTTCGGCCACGCGGCCAGCCCGGCGCCGGGCTGCCGGCAGCGAGCGCGACGCGCACCCCATCCGACCCGGCGGGCCACCGCCGGTGTGCGTGATCGTGGCGGTCTCCCTGCTCTCGCCAACCGACAGGACTTCTTGGCGCCGCCTCTGGGGGTCCCCCCCGACATCGATTGTACCGGCCCGGGTCGCGGCCGGGCCATAGGCATATGTCCTGAATGCCGCCGCCGCTCGTGCTACAATGGGGCCCGTGCGCGCCGCGCCGGCGAAAGATCCCGCCCGTCCGGCACGTCAAGAACCATGACCCCCACCGTCCGCCACCGACCCACCCCGGAGCGACCATGATCCTGGCAGCCGACATCGGAGGCACGAAGACCAGCCTGGCCCTGATCGCCGCCAACCCGGGCCCACGGCAGCCACGGCGAGAGAAACGCTTCGCCAGCGGCCGCTACGATAGCCTGGGGGCCATCGTCGCCGCCTTCGTCGCGGAGAACGCCGACCTGCTGGCCAGCGACCGCCTCCAGGCGGCCGCCTTCGGCGTCGCCGGCCCAATCACGAACGACGTGGCCCGCATCACCAACCTGCCATGG
>JBFGLK010000477.1:0-3601 GCA_041576195.1 Promineifilaceae bacterium (SeqCode) | reverse complement strand
CCGACGTGTTCATCGCCGGCTACGAAGGGCTGTGGCTTCCGCCACCGAGCAAGGGACAGGCCGGCACATCCGACATCGGTTATGCGCTCTTCGACCGATTCGATCTCGGCGCTCCCGAGGCCCCGACACGATACGGTACGGAAGGCGGGCTCCGCCTGCTTGTCGACGAGGCTCATCGAGCCAACACGCAGGTCTTCGTCGACTGGATCATGAACCACAACGGGACGAAGGACAATACGACGCCGTTTCAATATGCCGGCATGCTTGCCGTGCTCCTTGCCCTGCGATTGAAGCCGGTGCGGAGAGCCGTCGCCGGCTGGCGCCAGCGCGTGCGCAATCGGCGCGTGCGACGTCGGCTCGACGAGGGCGCGCGCGCCACCTCATGAGCCGCGGGGCCACTCCCCCCCCCATTCGATTTACATAATCCAGACCGCGCGATCCAGGCCTAGCGATTGCGCCCGTACTGCTCGTGGCTGGACACCCAGTCAGACGAGGAAATGGCGGACGCCAGGGACAGCTCGCCGGCCAGCACCACGCCGGCGATGATCTCGGCCAGCTTCGCCACCTTGCCCTTGCCCAAACAACCGAGCAGCTCCAGGCACTCCCGCTGCGTCGCCAGCGCGGTGCCGCCGCCGTAGGTGGCCACGATTAGCGACGGGATCGTGATCGAGATGTATAGATCCTGCTCTGGGGTCAGCTCGGTGTATAGGACGCCCGCGGAGGACTCAGATACGTTGGCTACGTCCTGGCCGGTGGCAATGAAGATGGCGGTGATGGCGTTGGCCGAGTGCAGGCCGTTGTTGTTCGCTCCGGACAGGATCGAGCCGATGTTGGCCACCCCGTAGTGGTAGGCCAGGCCTTCCGGCTCGACGCGCATCGTCTGGATCAGGGTGTCGCGGCGGATAAGAGCTTCGGCGGTGACGCGCTTGCCCCGGGTGCGCATGATGTTGATCTGCGACGCCTTCTTGTCGGTGGCGAAGTTCGACTCCAGGTAGAAACGTGTGATGCCCCCATCGCGGTAGTTGTCCAGGATCCAGCTGCAGGCGGCGAAGGTGGCCCGGCCGACCATGTTTTGGCCGGCGGCGTCCCCGGTGGAGAAGTTGAAGCGCAGGTAGGCGAACTTGTTGGACAGATAGGTGTCGATGTAGAGGAGACGGGCCACGGAGGAGGTCGCCTCGGCCTCGCGCCGGATGTGGGCCATATTCTCCGGGCTCTGGACCCAGCGGGCGAAGTCGCGCGCCTGGCGGGCGTCCGCAAAGACGAAGACGGGCGCCCGCTGCATGGCGTCGCCGACGACCGTGGTCTTTACGCCGCCGTTGAGGTTGAGCAGTTTGATTCCCCGGTTGTAGGAGGCGACAAGCGTGCCCTCCGTCGTGGCCAGCGGGATGAGGAAGTCTCCCTGCGCCGCCTCGCCGTTGATGCGGATCGGCCCGGCGAAGCCGATCGGCACTTGAGCGACGCCGGTGAAGTTCTCCACGTTGCCGGCTACGACGTGCGGATCGAAGGAGTAGTGGGCGAGGTGTTCGAGCGCGGTGCCGGTGAACTGGCGCACGAACTCCTGGCGTTTCTGGATGATGCTGGCATCGTAGTCGTCGGCCGTATCGCGCGGGATGCGCAGGAGGTGCTCCGTCTCCTCAGAGATGGCGTCCTCTACGTCCAACTTGAGCTTGCCGAAAGGCGTCGACTTGAAGTGAATGACAATGCGGTGCTTGCCAAACGCCAGCGGCTCGATGCCGGCATGGATATGTAGAGTCTGGCGCAAAGGGAAGTTGATCGGGTCGCCCGGGTTGATGTCCGCCGGCGTCAGCTCCCGGCCGTCGATGGCGACGCGGACCCGATCCAGCGGCACCTCGCGGTTGTCGACCAGGATGCGGTCGATGTCCGTCAGGTAAGCGTCGCTGAGCCGGTTCTTGATTGAGAACTGCACGCCATCGGCCACATTCTTCAGGCTACCGAACGTGTAGAGCTGGCGCAAAACAAGGCTGGGAATCAGGGCCATCGTGTTTCTCCGGATTGGGGATGACTATTCATCGGCGGCGTCTTCGGCACCGAGGAGGCGGCGGCGCGCCTCTCGGGCCTGGTTCTGCAGGGAGTAGTTTAGCAGGAACCACATCCCTTTCCACGTCTCCGGCTCCAGGAAGTCACGCGGCGTGGCCCCTTCCAGCATGCCTTGAAAGTCGGCCAGTGCCTCGCCGCCGGGCAGCTGGCGCAGGCGCTCGGCCATCGTGGCGCGCATAGTTTCCGTCTGGTTTTGCACGGAGTGGTTGAGCAGCGTCCAGACCCCTTTCCAGGTGTCGGCGTCCAGTAGATCGCGCGGCGAGGCGCCTTCGAGGTTGTCCTGCAGCTCACGCACGATCTCCAGGCGAGCCTCCGGGCTGAAGCGGTGAAGGTTTTGCTTGAGAAGGGCGATGAGGCCCTGGGGCGTGAACGGGGGCGGGCTGTAGTCGTCGACGACGCGCTGCAGCTCATCGGCCAGATCGTTGAGCTCGGCGATGACCGCGCGAAACTGCGGGTCGACCGCCGGGCGTTTCGGGGAGGCTTGCCCCTGGTGTATGTGGCAATAGTCCTGGCCGGTTTGGGCCGGGAGCTTGCATGGCTTGCCGGCACGGGTGAGGGCCTGGCACTTGCGGGCTTCGGTGGACACGGTTTCCTCCTATGGTGCTACGGACGCTCCGCCCGGGCGCCCTCAGGCAAACCGGGGAAGCGCATCCCCGCGGATCATGGCCGCCGCCTTCTCGGCGATCATGATCGTGGGGGCGTTGGTGTTGCCGCTGGTGACCTGCGGCATGATCGAGGCATCGGCCACCCGCAGACCGGCCACGCCGTGGACGCGCAACTGCTCGTCCACCACGGCCAGCCGATCTGGACCCATCTTGCAGGTGCCGACGGGATGGTAGAGCGTCTGCGCGGTGGCCCGCAGATGCTGGCGCAGCCCGTCGTCGTCGCGCACGATGGCCCCGGGCAGCCGCTCGTCTCCGCGATAGGGATCGAAGCTGCGCGCGCTCGCCAGGCGCCGGGCCAGCTTCAGACCGGCGAGCAAGATCTCGTGATCGGCCGGGTCCTCCCCGTAGTTGGGCTGCACGCGCGGCGCCTGCTCCGGGTCTGGTGCGTCCAGCGAGATCCAGCCGCGGCTGCGCGGGCGGAGCAGCGTCGGTCCGAGGGTGAAGCCGTGCCCGGTGGGCCGGCTGAAGCCATGGTCAATGAAGAAGATTGGGGCGAAATGGAACTGCACATCCGGCCGCTCGGCCGCCGGGTCGAGGCACACGAAGGCGCCTGCCTCGGCCACGTTGGAGGTCAGGGGCCCGCGGCGGCTCGCCAGGAAACGGACCATGGCGGCGGGACGCTCGGCGTTGGCCAGAGAGATTGGCTGCCGGCAGTCGTAGACGATGCCCGCCGCCAGGTGGTCCTGCAGGTTGCGCCCGACGCCGGGCAGATCGAGGACGACGTTGATGCCCAGTGCCTGGAGGTCGCCGCCGGGGCCAATGCCCGACAGCAGGAGCAACTGGGGCGACTGGATGGCCCCGGCGCAGAGGATGATCTCGGCGGCCTCGGCGGTGTAGAGCGTGCCGGCACGCGAATAGACCACGCCATGGGCCCGGGG
>JBFGLK010000476.1:0-3602 GCA_041576195.1 Promineifilaceae bacterium (SeqCode) | reverse complement strand
GCGGCCTCAGGCGCGATCTGCTCGTGCCAGGGGCGGACGTCGCCGGGCTCGTCGACGCTGCCGGCATGGGAGACGAGGAAGATCGCTTCCGGGTCGTACGGGTAGGGCGCCTCCGCGGCGCCGGCGGCTTCGGGCTGGCGCCGCGCCTGAAAGCGCACGCCGACCGAGCCGGTCAGGGGGATACCGTCTCGGCTGCGCCCTTTGATCTCCTGGCGGCGGCTCTGAGGGCGCAGGTCGATCGCCTGGCCGATGCGCTCGCCGGGAAAGAGGCGCACGTAACCCGGGCCGGCGGCGCGGGCGTAGACGTTGCCGCGCAGCAAGGCCAGGGCGATGTGGCTGTCGACGATGCCGGCACGGACCGTCCAGAGGCTGGCCGGCAAGACGTCGGCCGGGTCAGGCTCCGCCCCGGTCGACACGGCTGAGCGAGCGGGTGGGTCGCCGGCGCCGCCGAGATAGGTGGTAGCCAGGAGGGCGAGGCCTTCCTGCCAGCCTGCCGGCACCAGGAACTGAGCGAAGTAGCCCATGCCCAGCAGAAAGGTGACGGCCAGGACCAGCAGCCAGATGAAGCTACCCAGGGTCTCCAGGCGAAAGCCGTAGAAGTCACGCAGGAGGTAGCCGGCCACCCCCATGAGCGGCGCCACGACGGCCAGCCATTCCCAGGTGCGGGGCTGGCGGCGCGGCGGCTGTTGTTTGCGGCGGCGGGCGGTTCGTCGGTTCTTGCTCATGCCTGGTTCTGGCAGTCACCGCCCCTCCGGCGGGCGGGCGTCAGCGCGGGCCGGAAAAGTTGACAGGCGTGGGTCGCTGGCTATAATGCTGACTGCGATCAGGGCGGTTAGCTCAGTTGGTTAGAGCGCTACGTTGACATCGTAGAGGTCACAAGTTCGAGTCTTGTACCGCCCACTTCCGTCACCTTTTCAGCCGCGCCCGCGGCTGTTTTAGTTTACCAGATACCCGGGCAAAACGCAGACGGCGTCTGTGGGGCGAGACGCTGTCTCCCCTTGGAGATCGGGGATTGGGGATAGAAGGGACCAATGCCTATGGCCTCGTCGACGCGGCCGGGAAAGGGTTCTAAGCACCCCACAGGTCTTCGGAGACCTGCGGGGTCTGGAGACCTACTGGCCCGGCCGGCGATAGGGCAGGTCAGCGGCCTTCTTCAGGAAGGCCAGCCCTTCGTCGACAGACAACAGCGGCGTTGTCATCAGCTTGGTGCCGGCACCGGCGGCGATCGCCGTGACAGCCATCGCCGCCATGTTGACGTTGTCGGGCAGTTCGACAATGGTCACGACGTCAAACTCGCCAAAAGCAAACCAGAAGTCGACCATGCGGCCACCGAGCGCCTCTACCAACGCCCGATGGCGCACCTTCGGATCGCTCGGATTCTTGATGAGCGCGGCCCAGGCCTCCGAGGTGTAGCTGGCCTGTATCAGGTAATATGCCATGAGTCCCTCCTTCAGTCAGCGCTGTTCGGCGGGCTCCGCCGGAGATATGACGCCCCCGTTGCCCAGCGCTCCGTTTCCATCCGCAGGTAGTCGAGCAGCGGCTCCAGACCGTCGAAGCCCTGCCGCTCGCCAGTCACCACGTCTTGCAGCGAGGCGCGCCAGCGGATCTGGCCGTTGAGATCCACCGGCCAGATACGGAGAAGATAGGACCGAAAGCCGGCGCGTTCCTCGCGCATGACGCCACTCCTCTTTCCGGGCGAGGGTGGGGCGGACCTGCTTTCCGGTCCGCCTTGTCCCCTCGCCCGTGATCACCCCTCCCAGAGATGCCTCTGTCTTATGGCGGCCGAGCGGCGGTCGATCACTCGCCAAGCGCGCCGGTCACCAGGTTCCCTCGCCAGAGGCCGGCGACCCCGGAACCATTGGTGCAGAGGCGACTGCCGCCGATCACCCCCCCGCCTCGGAAGAATCCGAGTGAGAAGGCGTTGCACTGCGAGCCCTGGTGCAGCAGCCGCAGGCGTGGCGGGCCGGCCAGGTAGCCCCAGAGGCCGCCGCCGCCCGCGCTGTCCGCGAAGCTGGCGTTGTCGTAGAGCGTGTAGACCCCGCTCCCCGCACTGCCGTCGTTCATGACGAACTGGTAGCTCACCGTCGCCAGTTCCAGCGCGGACGCGCTGGTGACCAGCGTGGCGCTCGCCGATTGCGCCGGATCGCCCATCGAAGTGAGCGTGATCGTGGCCACGTCTTCCGGCGCGTTCTGCACCGAGACGGTGACCAGCACCGTGACGCTGTCGTACGGGTCGACCGGCTCGATCGGCGAGACGACTGTCGGCCAGTTTGCCGCCACGTCGACCGCGTAGCTGTCTGGGGCGCTGCCCGTATTCGTGAGCGTCAGCTCGTAGACGATGTCGGCGCCGGGCAGGCCCTGGCCGTTCTGTTGCTCGGGCCCCAACGCCAGCCCGTAAGTCAACTGGTAGCACGGCTCGGCGGCCAGATACAGCGCGTCGCTGACGTAGGATCCGCTGCTGACGGACCCGCCGACGGACCAGACCTTGCCGCCGGCCATCGCCTCGGTGCAGGCGCCGGCTGTATTGCCCAGGACGGCCGTTGGCAGCTGGTTCAGCACCGTCTCCCACGAGCCATCGGGCCAGGCCGTCCAGTCCAGGACCTCGACCGCGGGGCTGGCGTCCCAGGCACCGCCGCCATTGGCGTCCCCGCCGGCGGCGTAGAGATACTGCCCCGTGATGGACAGCCCGAAGGCGGCCCGCTGGTTGGTGAAGCTGGGGCCTGCCGACCAGCGGTCGTGGGCCATGTCGTACCGCAGGGCGACATCAGCATTTTGGGGGTGCGCCTCAGTGTAACCGCCGACGAAGTAGAGGAACGGCCCCGCCTGGACCACGGTGGCTAGAGTGGCCTCTGGCATCGGCTCGCCCCAGTTCGCTTCCCAGACGCCCGCGGCGATGTCGTAGCGGTCGACCTGCGTCTCCGGGTCGAGTGGGATGGCGGGCGCGTTGTCACCGCCGACGAGATACAGATGACCGTCCCAGACGCCCAACCCCGCCCCCTGCACGAAACGGGGCAATGTTGGGCCCATCGCCCAGCTGTCGCCGGCGATGTCATACTGATAGAAGGTGTTTGTCGTCAACACACCCAGGACGGCGCCGCCGGCGGCGTAGATGACGCCGTCGTCGCAAGCCAGGGCCACGGCGCTGAGCGCCTGCGAGTAGGGCGCGAGTGCCGTCCAGGTGTCGGTGCCGACATCGTAGCGATGGAAGCCAATGACGGCCACGTTGCCCGTGGTCATGCCACCGAGCACGTAGAAGCTTTCGGGATTGTCCGGGCATTGTACCGTGCCGTAGATGCCGGTAGGCAGGGGCAGGGGCGTGGCTGCGGTCCAGCCTACCTCCGGGCTGGCGCCCGCCCTCGAGATCACCGCGCCGAGGACCAGACAGGCCAACAACAAAGGAAGCGATAGACGTAACAGTCGAGACATGTTTTCCCTCCGGATTGGGTCATGGCGGCGGCGCCCTCATCACAGGCACCGCCGCCATTGTGCTCCCTGAAGACTCCAGCCGGGCCGTGCCGATGGCGCGTCCGGCGGCTCATACACGGAGGATAGCAAGGGAGTGTCAGGCGAGTGTCAGGAGCAGGGAGTCGGTTGGGCAGTTT
>JBFGLK010000475.1:0-3612 GCA_041576195.1 Promineifilaceae bacterium (SeqCode) | reverse complement strand
TGGCGCATCGGCGGCGCCCGGCTGCTCATGGGCGTGGCCAGCTGGCTGATGCTGCCGCTCTTCGTCGACCTGCACCTGAACGTGCCGACGCCGCGCCTCGAGCGGGCGCAGCGCCTGCTGCTGCCAGTGTTATACGGCCTGGCCGGCTTCCTGGCGTTCCTGGAGCTCTTGCAGGCGACGCCGCGGGACCTGTTCCAGCTCGGGCCCCTACTGGCCATCCTGGGCGCCTTCGTCATCCTGGCCTTTCGCTTTGCTCGCCCGGCGACGCTGTCCGAGCAGGTGGCCACGCGCCTGATGCTGGTGGGCATCGGCCTCTCCTTCGGGCCGGGCCTGGTGCTGGTCAGCCTGCCCGATCTGCTCAGTATTCCCGTCTCCGGAGTCGTGGGCATCACGCTGGCGGCGCTGGCGGTGCCGGCATTGCCCCTGTTCTACACCTACGCCATCTACAAGCGGCAGCTGGGCCAGCTGGAGTTCCGGGCCAACCGCCTGCTCAGCATCTACAGCTTCATCCTCCTCTACCCCACCATCTTCCTGGTGCTCTTCTTCCTGGGCTGGCAGTCGATCGACTCGGCGAGTGGGCGCATGGTGTACCTCTTGATCATCTCCATGGTCTTCGTGGTCACCGCGTCGCCGCTGATGAACCGCTTCCAGCGCTTCGTCAACCGGCTGGCCTATGCCTCGGAGCACGACCCGGCGGACATCATCCGGGTCTTTGCCCACCAGATCCCGTCCGTGCGCAGCCGGGGCGCGCTGGTGGAGTTGATCACGCGCCAGATCGTGCCGACGCTCTTGATCCGCCAGTCGGCGCTGTGCCTGATCGAGGGCGAAAAGGTCGCCTATCTCTACGAGCAAGGCGTGCCGGCAGACGCCGGCGTGGAGAACAGCCTGGCCGTCCGCCACCTGCTGAAGGACGCCGGCTTCTACCGCGCCCCTCTGACCGAGCCCCCCGCTGAGTCCGACTGGGTGCGCCTGGTGCTGCCCCTGCAACGCCGCGAGGAGACGATCGGCGTCTGGCTGATGGGGAAGCGCGACCCGGATGACTTCTACCCACGCGACGACGTGGACCTGCTGCAAATCCTGGCGAACCAGATCGCCACCGTAATCGAGAACATCCGCCTCTACGAAACCCTCCGGGGCCAGGCCGATCGTCTGGCCGAGCAGGTGGCAGAGCGCACCTCGGAGCTCCAGGCCGAGCGCGATCGCACCCAGGCCATCCTGGACAGCGCGGGCGAAGGCGTCTTCTTCACCGATCCGGAAGGGGTCATCCTTTATGTCAATCCCATGATGACCCAGCTCACCGGCTATGCGGTGGACGAAATGCTGGGCGAAACCCTGCGCCTGTGGGACACGGCAGGGCAGACGGCCGATCAGCAGGCGGGCCTGTGGGCCGCCATTCACGACGGTCGGGGCTGGAGCGGCGAGCGCGTGCAGCAACGCAAAGATGGCAGCACCTACGACGTCAACCTGACCGTCTCCCCGATCCTGAGCGCCGACGGCGTGCCGGGCGGCTTCGTCGGCGTGCAATCCGACATCAGCAAGATGAAGGAGGTCGACCGGCTCAAGTCGAACATCATCGCCAACGTCTCCCACGAGCTCAAGACGCCGCTCACCAACATCAGCCTCTACCTGGCCCTCCTGCGGCGCAACAAGGGCGCCCGCACGGAGGAGTACCTCACCGTCCTGGAGCGCGAGACCAAGCGCCTCACCCAGCTCATCCAGAACCTGCTGGATCTGTCCAAACTGGACACCGGCACCATCCCGACCCACCTGGCCCCCATCGATCTCGTCTCCAACGTGTCGCGCACCGTGGTCACCTTCCGCAGTATGGCCCAGGACAAGCACATTGCGCTGTCCGCCGACCTGCCGGAGGCGTTGCCGACCGTCGTCGCGGACGACACGCAAATCGAGCAAGTCGTCACCAACCTGCTGGCCAACGCGCTCAACTATACACCTCAGGGGGGCGCCGTCTGCATCTCGGCCGGCACCGGGCGGCTTGACAGCTCGGACGCAGTCTTTTTGCGGGTGAAGGATACCGGCATGGGCATCGACGCCGGCGACCTGCCGCACCTGTTCGACCGCTTCTACCGGGGCAGCGCCACGGCGGACAGCAACGTGCCCGGTACCGGCCTGGGCCTGGCCATCTGCAAGGAGATCGTCGACCGGCACCAGGGTCGCATCGACGTGGAAAGTGAGCCGGGCACGGGCTCCGTCTTCACGGTCTGGCTGCCGGTCGAGTACGAGGCCGAGCGCGTGGGCCAGGCGGTCGACGCCGGTTAGGGCGCTTCCCTACTCCCTGGCCTGACTGCCGAGGCCAACCCCGAACGTTCCCGCACAAACCGATAGACCGCTTCCCAAACCTCCGGGTGCGCCGGGTCCTTGGGCCGCATCAACTCATGGCTGGCCGCCGCGATGTGGTGGTGTGCCTTGTCCGCGCTGCCCAGCGCGGCGACGATGCGAGCGCCGGAGCCGTCGCTCACGGCGATGTCGTGCCCGCCGTCGAGCACCAATGCCGGCACGCGCACCCGGGGCCAGAGCCGCCGCCCCGCGTCCACGACGCGCCGCATCTCGTCCAACGCTCCCGTGGGTAGGCGCGTGCGCGCGGCCAGCAGCGCCGCCGCGTCCGGCGCGTCGAAGTCGAAGGTAGGGTCGAAATCCAGGACCCGCTCGCGCACCAGGGGCCGCATGCTCCCGATGCGCCAGGGATAGAGCCAGGGCATGACGTAGCGCAGGAGCCGCATCAGTCTCAGCCTCCGGTCGGGGACGTCGTAGATCGGGGCCAGCAGGACGAAGCCCTGGACGTCGTCGTGCGCGATCGCCAGGTGAGCGGCCAGGACATTGCCCATCGAGTGGCCCATGACGAAGATCTCGTCGGCCAGCGCGCGCAGGCGGGTCAGGGCCTCCTCGGCCTCGGCCTGCCAGGCGGCTGCCGGCACCCGATGCAGCTTGTCCGGCCAGTGGCCGTGGCCGGGCAGCAGCGGGCAGTGCACCGTGATTCCGCGCTCGCCGAGATAGCCGGCCAGGGCTCGCGAGCTGAGCGGGCTGCCCATGAAACCATGGAGCATGAGGACGCCGACGCGGCCGCCGTTCAGCGTGTAGGGTCGGCGCTCGGGGGGGACGTCGTAATCGGGGCGGAAGGGCATGGCAGCACTCGCTCGCATGATGGTCGATGCGGGTGGGATCATAGCCGCACGGCGGGGGGATCGGCAAGTAGTGGTGGTCGGCGAGCTTGCGGTTCACCCCCACCCTTAGGGTGTGAGGAAATCAGACCAGCACGCCCGCCATGCCCCCGGCCCGGGCCGGCCCCAGCCGGGCGTCGGCGATGCGGTTGGCCAGGTCCGCCGGCCCGTGGGCGGTGACCCGAATGTAGTTGTCCGTGTAGCCGGTCCAGCGCAGCCCGCGGTCGTCGGCGCCCGCGGCGTGCTCCCAGAGCACAGGCCGCACCTGGCCCTCGTGCCGCCGGTGAAACGCGCGCGCCAGCCTCTCCCCCAGGGCGATCATCCGCTGGGCGCGCGCCTGCTTCACGTCCCGCGGTACCTGATCGGGCATGCCGGCAGCCGCCGTGCCCGGCCGGGCACTGAAGGGAAAGACGTGCAGCCGGCCGAAGCCGAGATC
>JBFGLK010000474.1:0-3619 GCA_041576195.1 Promineifilaceae bacterium (SeqCode) | reverse complement strand
GGTCGAGGTGCGGAAGGGCGACATCCTGATCCTGCACACCGGATGGCACCGGTATGCCCAGTTCGGCGACGAGGCCGACGAGGAGCGCTACATCCACCTGCACCCCGGCCCCCACCCGGACATGGTGCCCTGGCTGCTCGACAAGAAGATCCACATCTGGGGCGTCGACTGCATCTCGACCGATCACCCGATGAACTTGCCGATCGGACGCTTCCTGGGCAAGGGCATGCACGGGCACTGCGATCGCGTGCAGGCACTGTGTGAGGAGAAGTTCGGCGCCGAGGGCATGGCGGAGCTGTTCCCGGACAGCGCCTACCAGTTGACGCACAACGCGCTGTTCCCCCACGACTGCATGCACGTCGAGAACCTTGGCGGGGACATCGGCCTGGCCGAATTGCACAATCGCCGATTGACCCTTGGCGTCTTTCCCTGGAAGTTCCGTGGCGGCGAGGCCGCCTTCTGCCGCGCGGTCGCCTTCGTCGAATAGACTTCCGATTCGGCCGCGGCCACCGGCCCGTCCGGCCGCAGGAGCACGCAATGTCCACCAGGCAATTTGGTCAGCGCATTCGCCGTAACGAAGATCCCCGCCTGTTGACGGGCCAGGCACTCTTCGTGGACGACGTCCAGCTGTCGGACATGGCCCATGCCGCTTTCGTACGCAGCCCATACGCGCATGCGCGCATCCTGTCGATTGACACGTCGGCGGCGCGGGAGCGTGCCGGTGTCTACGCGGTATACACCGCCGCGGACCTGGGCGACTACTGGAAACCCGGGCCCCAGCTGGTCACCCCGCCGCCGATCGAGGGCCTGGTCTTCCATTCGCGTACGCAAGTGCCGTTGGCCCGCGACAAGGTGCGCCACCTGGGCGAAGCCGTCGCCATGGTCGTGGCCGAGAGCCGCTACGTGGCCGAGGACGCCGCCGCCGACGTGTGGGTCGACTATGAGCCACTGCCGGCAGCCGTCGACCTGGAGGAGGCGCTGCGGCCCGATGCCCCTCGCGTCCACGACGATCTGGCCGACAACGTGGGCGCCCACGTCGTCCAGGAGAAGGGCGACTACGCGGCGGCCCGGCGCCAGGCGGCGCATCTGATCAAGCGCCGCTTTGTCTATGACCGGGGCACCGCCGCCGCCATGGAGAATCGGGGATTGGTCGCCCAGTGGGACCACCGGGCACAGAAGCTCACGCTCTGGGACACAACCCAGGCGCCCATCGCCATCCGCAATGGGCTGGCCGGGATGCTTGGGCTCTCCGAACGCCAGGTGCGCGTGATTGCGCCGTTTATTGGCGGCGGCTTCGGCCCGAAGATCATGATGTTCTATCCGGAAGAGGTGCTGGTGCCCTGGGCGGCAATCCAGCTGAGGCGGCCGATCAAATGGATCGAGGACCGGGCCGAGAACTTCGTGGCCACCACGCAGGAGCGCGGCCAGGTCCACGTGGCGGAGATGGCCCTTGATGCCGACGGCCGCATCCTTGGGGTGAGCGACAACTTCCTCCACGATGGCGGGGCGTACATGCCGTATGGGCTCACCGTGCCGATAAACAGCCAGTGCACCTTGCTCGGCCTCTATGATGTGCCGAACTATCGCTCCGAGTTCCGGGCGCTCTTCACGAACAAGCCGATTGTCACGCCCTATCGTGGCGCAGGCCGGCAGCACGGCGTCTTCGTGATGGAGCGGCTGCTGGACCTGGCGGCCCGCGAGCTGGCCCTTGACGGGAGCGAGATCCGGCGCCGGAACTACATTCCCCCGGATGCCTTTCCGTACAACAACGAGATCATCTACCAGGACTTCGTCCCGCTGGTCTACGATAGCGGCAACTACGAGCCAATGCTGGACAAGGCCCTGGCCATGATCGACTATGAGCGCTTCCGGCGCGAAGAGCAACCGCGGGCGCGCGCCGAGGGCAGGCGCCTGGGGATCGGCGTGGTCTCGTATGTGGAAGGCACCGGGATCGGTCCGTACGAAGGGGCACGTGTCCAGGTCCAGGCGAGCGGCACGGTCTCCGTGGTCACCGGCATTGGCACGCAGGGCCAGGGGCACTACACCAGCTACGCCCAGATCGTGGCTGACCAACTTGGCGTGTCGGTGCGCGATGTAGAGATCGTCACGGGAGACACCGACCTGTTCTACTGGGGTGCCGGCACCTTTGCCAGTCGGGGGGCGGTCGTGGCTGGGAACGCAATCAACGAGGCGGCTCGCGACGTGCGCGCCAAGATCCTGCGCCACGCGAGCGAAGCCCTTGAGGCGGCGCCCGACGACCTCGAGCTGGCGGATGGCATGGTTCGCGTCCGCGGCGTGCCAGACCGTGGCATATCGCTCGGCGCGCTGGCCCAGCGAGCCAACCCGCTGCGGGGCGCCGTGAAACCGGGCACCGAGCCGGGGCTCGAGGCCACGAACTTCTTTGGGCCGGAGCGCGGAGCGACCGCTGCCGGCATTCACGCCATGATCGTCGAAGTTGACCCCGAGACCATGATGATCGACATTAAGCGCTATGTCGTCGTGCACGACTGCGGCAGGGTCATCAATCCACTCATCCTGGACGGCCAGATCCACGGAGGCGTGGCCCAGGGAATTGGCAACGCCTTCTTTGAGCAACTGGTCTTCGACGAGAGCGGCCAGTTGCTGACCGGCTCGTTCATGGACTATCTGCTGCCCACCGCCCTCGACGTGCCGCGCGTTGATGTCGGTCACGAAGTCACGCCGTCGCCTCTCAACCCGCTGGGTACCAAGGGCGCTGGCGAGGCGGGAGCCATTCCGGTTGGCGCGCTTTTCGCCCAGGCGCTCGAAGACGCGCTAAACGTTCCCGGGTTGGAGCTATTGGAGATCCCCCTGCATCCCAGCCGCCTGTGGGAGATCGTACGCGCGCACCCGTCCTGACCATTGGCCCGCCGGGCCGAGGACCATGTCTCACCATGAGTTGATTCGCTTCTTTGTGGCCATTGGCATCTTGCTGGCCGTCGCCCTGCTTGCCGGCCAGCTGATGCGCCGGCTGGGTCAGCCGCGAGTACTCGGGGAGCTCATCGGGGGCATCCTCCTGGGACCGACCCTGGTTGGCGGTCTCTACCCGGACTTCCTGCACATCGTCGCCCCGACCAACGAGAAGATCGCCGGCGCGCTCGCGAGCGTCCTGCAACTCGGCATGCTCTTCTTCCTTTTTGTCGCTGGCCTGGAGGTTGATCTGGGCAGGGTGCGGCGCCAGGGCCGGGCCGTTGCCCTGACAAGCGTGACCGGCATCTTGGTGCCATTCCTCTTGGGCGCTGCATCGGTGCGCCTTCTCCCTGACGTCTGGGGCGAAGGGCGCCAGGACCTGACCTTCACGCTCTTCATTGGCGCCGCTCTATCGATCAGCGCGTTGCCGGTGATCGCCCGCATCTTCATGGATTTGGGACTCAGCGACAAGCCGATCGGCTCACTCGTCCTGTCGGCCGCGATTATCGATGACCTCACTGGATGGACGCTGTTCACCATTGTACTGAGCCGCTTCGTGCCGGACGCCGCGCCGCGGCCACTGGGCCTGACGGTGATGTACCTCCTGCTCATTGCCGGCACGGTCATCGTCGGCGGGCGCCTGCTCGGCCGTCGCGCCGTGACCTGGCTACGCCGCCACGTCGCCTGGCCG
>JBFGLK010000473.1:0-3622 GCA_041576195.1 Promineifilaceae bacterium (SeqCode) | reverse complement strand
CTGCACGATGTTGAGATTGGTCGTGTGGCAGCGCGCGCAGAAGAGGTTCCAGGCGGAGTTGAGGGTCGTCATCTGGGCCCACAGGTCGGCCACCGACGGCGAGCTGCCCTCCTGATAGTTCCAGTAGGGAAAGAACGCCTGCTGTTCCGTCGACCACTGCAAGGGCAGGCGCCGCAACACGCCGCCCGCCTCGCGCGTCAGGTAGGTCTGGCGATACTGGTACCCCACGACATATTCGATCGGGAAGGGCACGAACTCGCCGCTTTCCCCATCGCGCAGGGCCATGATGTAGACTCCGTTCTCGCGGTAGGCCCGCATGGCCGGCTGATCGTCGCCGGGCAGCACCTGGGCGGCGACCGGGAGTGTCCAGATGCCATCCTCGAAGTCGCCAACGACTGATGCGGGCGAGGCCAGGCGGGTCATTTTGGCGTGGGGCGAGTCATCCCAGCGATCGAAGGTGATCGTATGGCAGTCGCCGCAGACGGCCGCCCCGACGTAGCTGGCGTCATAGAGCGAGGCGTAGGACTCGTACTCGGTGAAGATGAACAGGATGGCGCCGAGGGCGAGAACGCCGGCGGTGAAGGAGAAGAGCCCGAGCTGGCGACCGCGACGGGCGCGGCGAGAGCGACGTCTGGTCATGATGTTCCTGGAGCAGGTCGTGGCAAGCCGCGCCATTATAGCGCAGCTGCCGCCGGCGGGTCAGGGCGAGGCGGGCGTGGGGGTTGGCGTGGCCGTGGGAGTTGGCGTCGGGTCGGTTGGGCCGGCGGGCTGGGGGCCTGCCGGCAACGCGCCAGGGCGCGGCAATGCCGGCCCGGGAGCCGGCGGTGTGGCGGGGGTTGCCGGCAGGACCAGGCAGCCGTCGGCGGCCACTGCCGGCACGTCCGGCGCCTCCACGCCGCACATGGCGGCATTCGGATCGACCTCCGGCGGCGGGCTGGCGTCCCGCCGGATGCCGAGCGCGCAGCCGCCGGCGAGCAGCACCAGCAATGCCGCCGCCAAAAGCCAGGCGACCGGACAGCGCACGGCTGGAACGGATCGACATTTGGTCATGGCCGCCATTATATGAGCGAGACGAGTCGCTCGACCAACGCGACCGCCCTACGCCCTGTCACAAGGCGCCACCACGCGGTGTTGAGTAGAATGATGATATGTCGCACGATGAGCAGGGGTTGGGCATGACCATTGGCGAAGGCGCGTTGCCAGACTGGAAGCTGGTGCAACAGGTGCGTCAGGGCGATGAGGTTTCCTTCGACACCCTGTTTCGCCGGCACTACGATCGGGTCTACGGCATCCTCTTTCGCCTGGTAGGCAACCGGGCGGAGGCCGAGGATCTGGCGCAAGAGGTCTTCTTGAAGCTATATCGCCGGCCGCCGGAAGTCCGCGGCGAGGCCAGCCTTACGGGTTGGCTCTACCGGGTGGCCACCAACCAGGGTTACAACCACCTCCGAGGCCGGAAGCGACGCCGGCAACGGGACGTGCAGTTGGCGCCCGGCGCCGACCCCAGCGAAGGTCTGGCCTGGCACGAGGACCCGGTGCGGGCGGCCGAAGCCGCCGAGGCGGCGGCCCTCGTCCGGGCGACGCTCAGCCGGCTGTCTGAGCGGCAGGTGCGCCTGCTTGTCCTGCGCCAGATGGGATTGAGCTACGCCGAGCTGGCCGAGGCGTGCGCCGTCGCCCCGGGTTCGGTCGGCCAGCTCCTGGCCCGAGCGGTCAGGGCATTTCAGAAGCAGCACGAGCGCCTGTCTCAAGGATCGGCGTCAGGGCGACAGGGTGGCGATGGAGGCAAGCGATGAGACAAAGTCGCAAGGCGAGTCGCGAAGCGAGTCGAATAGCGCATCTACAGGAGGTCATGGAGACGATGTCCGTGCTCGAACCCCGGCCAGAGGATGCGCCGCCGCCGGCGACGCAGGCCTTGGCGCGCTTGAAGGCCGGGGCCGTGGCAGCGGATGAGGCACGACCCCAGTGGTTCAAGGAGTTCAGCAACATGTTACGACGCAAATACGCTTACGCAGCCGGCCTGGTCGTCCTGCTGGCCGGTCTGTCCCTGTTTTCCCCGGCGGTGCGGGCGGCGGCCAGCGACTTCCTTGGCCTCTTCCGGGTGCAGAAGTTCGCCGCCATCTCCGTCTCCCCGCGGCAGATGGCCGCGCTGGAGCGCATCGCCGAGGAGGGCCTGACGCCTGGCGAGTTCGAGGTGGTCGGCGCTGAGCCGACGGCCAGCCAGGTGGCCACGCTGGCCGAGGCCGAGACGGCGACCGGGCAGCGGGTCCTGGCGCCGCGTGTGTTAGGCGCGGCGGACACGATCGAAGTGGTCGACGGCGCCATGGGGCGGTTGACGATAAACGTGCAGTCTGCGCGGGCCATCCTGAGCGGCGCCGGCCTGGATCCGACCCTGCTGCCGGAGAGCCTGGATGGGCAGCCGGTGGACGTGACGCTCTACCCGACCGTGGCCCAGAACTGGCAGGCGGAAGGCATCACGCTGGTACAGACGGACAGCCCTCTCATCGCCTACCCGCCGGACGTCGACGCGACCCGGTTGGGCGAGGCATTGCTGCAGTTTATGGGTTTGCCGGAGGGCGAGGCGGCCCGCCTGGCGGCGAGCATCGACTGGACCAATACGTTGCTCTTGCCCGTCCCGGAGGAGGTGGCCACCTTCAGCGAGGTGCGCGTGGGCGGCACAAGCGGCCTGGCGTTGAGCAGCCTGGACGGCGTGCGCAGTGTCCTCCTGTGGGAGCGTGACGGCCGGGTCTACGTGATGGAGGGGTCGGCTACGGTCCGCGAGTTGGTGCGGGCCGCCAATTCACTCCGCTAACCCAATGGCGCGGTGGACAGGGATCCCGGGGCCGGGTACTGTTCCCGGTGGATCCCTGTCCACCACCAACGCCAATGCACGCGATCGACACGCTCAATCTGCGCAAGGAGTTCGGGGGCAAGGCCGCCGTTGCCGACCTGACTCTGCGGGTGGAGCCGGGGGAGGTGTTCGGCTTTTTGGGGCCGAATGGAGCCGGCAAGACGACGTCTGTTAAGATGTTGCTGGGCCTCATCTCGCCGACTGCCGGCACGGCCACCATCCTGGGCCGGCCCCTGAGCGATCGCGCCGTGCGCGCCCGCCTGGGCTACCTGCCGGAGCATTTCCGCTTTCACGAGTGGCTGCGTGCCGCCGAGTTTCTGGATCTGCACGGTCGGCTCTACGGCATGAGCGCTGCCGCGCGCGCCGAGGCCATCCCCCGCCTGCTGGCACTCGTCGACCTGGCGGATCAGGCGGGCCAGAAGGTAGGCACCTTTTCCAAGGGGATGCAGCAGCGGCTCGGCCTGGCGCAGGCGCTGCTGAACCGGCCGGAGGTGGTCTTCCTCGACGAGCCAACGTCTGGCCTCGACCCGCTGGGCCGCCGCCTGGTGCGGGACATCATCAACCGGCTGCGCGAGGAGGGGATGGCCGTCTTCTTGAACTCGCATCTGCTGAGCGAGGTGGAGCTCACCTGTGATCGGGTGGCCTTCATCCGGGAAGGTGTGGTGGTGCAGACGGCGACGGTGGACGAGTTGAGCCGGGAACACGTCCAGGTGGCCATTCGGGTGGGTGAAGCGGACGCGGCCTTGCCGGAGGGCTTGGCGCGGTTCGGGACGTTGT
>JBFGLK010000472.1:0-3627 GCA_041576195.1 Promineifilaceae bacterium (SeqCode) | reverse complement strand
GCCTGCCAGATGGTCCCGGCGCCCAGGCCGCGGCGACCGTTGTGGATCTGCACCAGGCCGCGGCGAGCATGGCCGGCGAGCTGCGCCAGGTCGTCGTTGAGTTGAGCGAGCAACGAATCCATCGTCTAGCCCTCGCCCTAGCTGCGCTCGCCGACGAGCACGTCGATCAGGACCAGCTGGCCGCCGCGCACCAGCCGCGTCGGCGCTGACTTGCCGACCCGGTCGCCGCCGAGGGCGCCTAGCAGGTCGTCGTGGCTGCGAATGGCGTTGTCCGTAAAGGTGACGATCGTGTCCCCTAACACCAGGCCGCTCTGCTCCGCCGGGCTGCCCGGCTCGACCGCCACGATCAAGAGACCCGTCTCCTGGCCGAGCTCCGCCTGCAGCGCCTCCGGGAGCCGCGCCGCCTGCGTGCTCACCCCGAGATAGCCGCGCCGCACCTTGCCATGAGCCACCAGGCTGTCGACCACCCGCGCCAGGGTGCTTGCCGGGATGGCCAGGCTGACCCCGCGCATTAACGCTGAGCTGTTGAGGCCCAGAAGATGACCGGCCACGTCGACCAGCGGCCCGCCAGAGAAGCCAGGGTACATGACCACGTCGGTCTGAAGATAGCGATCGACGACACCGCCGGCGCCGGTGCGCCAGCTGTCACCCAGGGCGCTGACGATGCCGAGCGTGGCCTGGGACGTCTTGCCCGGCCGACCCAGGGCCAGGGCCAGGTGGCCGACTCGCAGGCTGTCCGCGGCGGCAACCGGTAGGGGCGCCGGCGCGTCGCCGGAGAGACGCAGCACTGCCACATCCGTGCTCGGGTCGCGTCCCACCAGAGTGGCCGCGACGGTCTTACCGCCGGCCAGCCCGATGTTAATGCCGCTGTCCTGGCGGACGGCGTGGTTGCTGGTCACGACGATCCCATCCGCGGACCAGGCGAAGCCAGTGGCCGGCAAACGCCGCCGGGCCTCGACCCGCACGACGGCGTCTCCCGTCCGGGCGACCACGTCCGCCAGACCGGCGGAGAGTTTCATAAGGGTTTCTGACATGACGTCCTCCAATTGCCTGTGCTCGGCAATGCGCCGGCATGTTGCAGATGATACGCTGCCGGCAGGCGCCGCGGATCGCGCCTTCGGGGGGGGAGGCCACCTGGAAGATCGGGTAGGTTGCCGGGGGCGTTACGCGTTAGAGTGCCAAAAGACCCAGCCGGGTGGCGCGGACGACCGCCTCGGTGCGGCTCTGCGCTTCGAGTTTGCCCATGATCGCGGTCAGGTGGAACTTGACGGTGTGCTCGCTGATCCCGAGCCGCTGAGCCACGGCGCGATTGGACAGCCCTTCGGCCACCAGCAGCAGCACCTCCAGCTCCCGCCCGGTGAGCGACTCGGTCAGCTCCGGGGTGCCGGAGGCAAGCGAGAGGCTCTCACCGATCAGCGCCGGATCGAGCACGGCCAGGCCCTGGCGCAGCGTCTCCGCCGCGGCCGCGAGCTGTGCGCCGGAAACGTCCCGCCGCAGCAGGCACCCGGCGCCCGCCTCCCAGGCCGACGCGGCATGCTGGGCGTCTTCCAGCAGGGCGATCACCGGATACGCCGCGCTCACGTCGGCCAGTTGCGCGAGCGACCCGGCCTCCGCCTCCCAACCCAGATCCCAGAGCAGGATATCGGGGCGGATCGCCTCCAACTCGTCCGCCAGGGTGGCCGACGCCGGCAGACGGCCGACGATCTCGCAACCGGCTTCCTGCTCCAGCATCAGGCCCAGGCCGGCGCGCACCAACGGATCGTCGGCGACGATCAAGAAGCGGAGGGCGTCTGGTTCGGGCATGGCGTGGCCCGCGGTCACGGCTGGCCCGGGCGCGCCAGCGCCACGCCGCGGGGCAGGCTTGCCGGCAGCGCCGCCGCGGCCTCCTCGTCAAGCAGCCAGCGGAGCGCCCCCGCCCGCGGTCGCACGCGCGCTGCCGGCACCGACTCAGTCGCCGCCGGCGCGCCGAATATGTGGGCGACCATGGCAGCCTTGCCGTCGCCGCTGACCAGGAAGAGCACCAGCCGGCCGTCCTCGAGAACCGGCAACGTCAGCGTCACCCGGCGGGCCGGGCGACCGTCGTAGTCGGCGGTCACCGCCAGGGCTGGCGCCATGCGCTCGGCCAGCGCCGCCCCGCCGGGAAAGAGGGAGGCCGTGTGGCCGTCGGCGCCCATGCCCAGCAGCACCAGATCCAGGCGGGGCCACGCCCGGCCGTGTGGCGCCGCGTCGGCCAATTCCCGGGCATAGGCGGCGGCGGCGGCGTCCGGCGCGAGCTCACCGCGGATGCGATGGACGTTGGCGGCGGGCAGGGGCACGTGGCGTAGCAGCGTGTCGCGGACCTGGCCGAAGTTGCTGCCAGGCGCATCGATCGGCACACAGCGCTCATCGGACCAGAAGAGATGCGTGCTCGCCCAGGGCACGCGCCGAGAGAAGGGCTCGGCGGCCAGCAGCTCGTAGAGGCGCTGCGGCGTGCCACCTCCGGAAAGCACCGCCAGGAAGCGGCCCCGCGCGTCAACGGCAGCGGCGGCGGTCGCCGCAAACGTCCCCGCCGCATGATGGGCGAGCGACTCGGCGTCCGGTAGGATCTCGATGCGCGTCACTCCCATACCCTGACCTCAATGAAGAGCCCGAGCTGGGCGGTCACCTGCTGCAGGCGGTCCCAGTCCGTGACCACCACGGCCAGATCGCCCAGGCTTTCGCCGAGGAATGGATTGGCCCGCGGATTGGCCCGCAGCTTGTCCAGGATCTCCGGGTCGGCAACGCGCAAGACGACAACGTGCTCCAGGAACGCCTCCGTGCCGGCAGACGCCCACCGCTCGACGGCCCGCCGGATGCCTGCCGGCACGTCCTGGCCGCCGACCTCCGCCAGGAACGACAGAACGCGCCCTGGGTCGATGCCCTGGTCGCGCGCCAGGCCCAGCGAGGCCGGCGTTAACCGATAGAGATAGAGTTGGCCCGGGTCCTGGACCGGCTGGGGCTCCGCCACCCGGGCGATCTGGAACCGCTCAAAGCGGCCGGCCGACTGGGGCACGAGGATGGTGCCGTCGGGCATCACCTTGATGGGTTGCGCGACTTCGGTCTCCGCCACGTGCCCGTGGCCCAGCCAGGCGCGCGCTCGCGTCGTCAGGCGAAACTGGCCGACGTCCATGGCCAGATCGGACAGTCCGAGCCAGTGCAGGGGGCCCCGCACGAGGAAGCGCAGCAGCCGGCCCTCCACGCCCGGCCAGCTCTCAAATCCGGTCAGGTAGGCGTTGGTCTCCGCGTCCCGCACATACCAGGTGTCGTAGTTGCCATCTGGGCGCTGGACGTCTGGCTCCTCGAGCTCGATCTGGCGCACGAGGTCGTCGAGATGATACCAATCGCCCGTCTGAGGCAGGCGTTGAAGAACAGCATTGCGGGCCACGATCGGGTCGTTTTCCCAGCCACTGCCCTCGCAGATGAGACCGGGCGTATGGCGCAGCTCGTTCCAGCCGCAGCTACTCCAGGCTTCGGCGAGCGCGCGGGCCTGGGCCTCGCGCCCCTGGCGCAGCCAGGCGACCCCGGTGCGCGCCGGGCGAATGCCGTCGGGCGTCTCGCGCAGGAAGCCCATCTCCCAGGCCAGGGTCAGTAGCAGGCTGCGGCGGGCAG
>JBFGLK010000471.1:0-3643 GCA_041576195.1 Promineifilaceae bacterium (SeqCode) | reverse complement strand
GAGATCGCCGCCGGCCAGCGACTCGCCTAGATCTTGACCAGCGGTGGTCTCCGCGAGCGAGGAACCGGCGCCACTCAACGCTTCGCGCAGCGGCCCCTGGTCCAGATCGCTGGCCAGGCTGCGCAGATCGGCCTCGGCCTCGGAAAGCACGGCCACGACCTCTTCCCGTGAAAGATCTCCGTCCTCCAGCGCCTCCAGCGCGGACTCGATGGGTTCCAACAGGGCGTTGCGTTGAGCTGCTTCGTGGTTCGGATCCTGGCGCACAGCCTCGGCCAGCGACTGGAGCGCCTCCTGCTGACGGGCAATCGCTTGCCCCAGCGCGCGCTGCCGACCCAGGATGTCCGCCTGGGGATTGGGCAACGTGACGGCGAGGGCCAGGAGCGCCGTCGCCAGAAGAATGAGCAACCAGTCCCGCGTGACCATCCGCAGCGGCAGGCGGTCCCGCACGTCGACCAGGGCGGCCGCGCGCAGGGCATCGTCCAACTGCCGTCGGGCCAGGGCGGGCGGCGCGGCGATGTGCCCCGTCTGGATCTCGAGGGCGGTCGTGAGCCGCTCAGCGAGGGCGAAGTCACGGTCGGCCAGGCGCGCCTGGGCAGCCATGCTGGGGCGGCGCGACCAGACCCAGACGGCAGCCACGAGCGTGCCGGCAACGGCCAGGCCCAGCGCGGTCAGGCCAACCTCAACGTTGGTCAGCCAGGGTCGCAGGCGGGACATTGTGGCCACGGCAGCCGCCGCTAACAGGCCGCCTAGCAGGCCGCGAGGGACGTGGCGAAGGCCGTCCACCCGCCGTCGCCAGGTCGCCCATCGGCGCAATGTGTTCGTCAGAACGGCGACGTCCGGTGGAATTGGGCCAGGACGGGGATCAGGCGGCAATGACATGGCGACTCAGCGGTCGGCGAGGCGGCGCACGCGCCGCACGGTCAGGTGGTACAGGAACAGCGAGAAGAGCAGGTGAAAGATGATCATCAGATACCAGGGCGAGGGTACAGGGACCGACGTCCCGGACAGCGGGATGCGGGCGAGCCAGACGGCGTTTTCCTGGACGAGTAGCACCTCGCTGACAATCAGAGCGGCGGGCAGATTGGTGGCCGAGAGAAAGATACCCGTGTAGACGAAGCCGGCCGCCAGCCAGGGATTTGGCGAGCTCGCCAGAAAGAATGGGCTCACGACACTGAAGAGAATGAGCGCACCCATAGGCACGCCCACCGTGCCGACCACGATCAGGCCAATGGTCGTCACGCTGGCCGACATCGTGCTCCGCATGGCGCTTGACAGGTAGAGTCCCAACAGGCAGTAGGTCACAACCGCCGCGCCGAGCATGAGCTGAGAAGCGACGAGCTCGATCAGCGAGAGGCCGCCGAGGAGGAAGGCGATGCCTTCCAGGGGGATGGCGGCGCCTATGAGCAGGCCGAGGAAGGCCAGGGCGGACAACAGCTTGCCACGGACCAGCTCGCCTGCCGGTAACAACGTCGTCCGGAGGATGTCGTATGTCTGTCGCTCGCGCTCGCCCGCGATGGCTCCGGCGGTGAAGGCCGGCGCGATGAACAAGACGATAGCCGTCTGCAAGAAGATGATCGCCCCGAACACGACCTTGCCCGTCGTCCGCAGCGAGCTGCTGGCAGAGGCGCTGCTCGCGGCAATGGCCAGGTAGATGATGGCGACCAGGGCCGAGAGCAGGCTCACATACACCGTCAGGACCACAAACGCCCGCGCGCCGCGCATGCGGCTACGCAGCTCCTTGACGGCGATGGGATTGCGCCACCAACGGGCGGGCGGCCGGCGGCGGGCAGATGGTGCGAACTCACTCATGCTTGCGTCGGGTTCGGGTGGGTCGGCGCATCAGGCTCATCGGATTCGCTCCATTCTAGCACGTTCCACGCTTTACCAGTCGAGCGACCGCCATGCCAGAGCGTAGATGGCGTGTGCTGCGGCGGCCGAGAGCAACAGGTAGCCGACTGCCGGCAGCCATGGGCCCAGAGGGGAGTAATCGGTCATGATGTTGACCAGGGTGCCACCGAGGTTCGCCGTCGACAGAATGGCCTCGGACTGGCGCACCAGGAAGGTAGGCCGTAACGTCTGGGAAGCCGAGGCCAGGGCCAGAGTCATGGGTAAGATGATCACGGTTGCCAGGCAGGTCAGCAGGGTTGCCGAGACGGCTGCTCGCGTGGATCGGAGCCGGCAGGAGAAGAACAGACCGATGAGCGCGAACACCGCCGCGGAGGCGAGGAGCACGGCCTGGGACAGCACAAGCTGCCACAAACTGACGCCGCCAAGGACGAAGGCGATGCTCTGTAGTGGGGCCACGCTGAGCACAAGCAGGCTCACAAAGGCCAGCGCCACGAATAACTTGCCGAGCAGCAGCCTGTGGGCTGACAGGAGCGTCGTCCGCAGCAGGTCGAGGCTCTGGCGTTCTCGCTCGCCAACCACGCTGGCCGGCGTGAGCGCCGGCGCGAGGAAGACGACGAACAATGCCTGAAACGTGAGGATCCCTTCAAAGAGCACCCGGCCCTGGTCCGCCAGAGCCCCGATCGAGCGCGGCTGGCGCCTGTCCAACGCTGTCAAATAGGTGATCACCATCAGGGCGACCATGAGAAGCAAGTAGATGGTCAATGCGACAAAGGCCCGGCGACCGCGGGCGAGCGCACGCAGCTCTTTGCACGCCACGGGATTGTCGACCAGGCGCCGGGTGCCGGCAGCCAGCCTGGAGAGCAGGGTCAGGCTCTGCACGGCGCTACATCTCGGCCAGGGACCGTCGGCGGACCTGAGCCAGGACGACGACAGTCAGGACACAACAGGCGATCAAGGTGGTGAACGGCGGGCCTGTGCTCATGACGACGAGCCAGCCTTCCATCGCCTGACCGATTGCCATCCACACCAGTTCCCCGTTGACGAGGCGGAACAGAATCAGGCCGCCGTAGCTGAGCGCCAGAGCGGGTGTGGCATCCCTGACCCGCAGCGAGATGGCCAGGCCGAGCAGGCCGGCGAAGAGGATGGACAGGGGCGGCCCAAAGGCGGTACCCAGTCCAACGGCGACCGCCTCAAGCGGGCTGGCACTAACCAGCAAGCCCAAAATGCCCGTGACGACGCCGAAGATGGCGCTGAGAAAGAGGAAGATGCTCCAGTTCGTTACCTCCGACATGGCGCCAAAGAACTTGGCGGCGACGATCTCTGTGACGCTGTAGGGGGTCGCCCGGAGCATTTCCCAGGTGCCGGCAGCCTCCTCGCCGCCAATGCTCGGTGCGGTCAGGGCTGGCGCCATAATGGCCCCATAGACGGTCATCAGGCGCACGATCAGGCCCGGCAGGCACAGTAGACAGAAGGCGCCGGCCAGGCTGTCCAAGCCGCTCGCGGCCAGGGCAGCCTGGTTCACGCCAAAGCCGACTCCCCCCAGGATGACAACGCCCACCAGGACAAGGGGCGCGTAGCGCAGGATCTGGCGGTGAAACGGGTGCGGCCGTCCCCAGTCGCCACGCTCCCGGCGACAGATCGGATGCTCGGCGCGGTGGCGCCAGACGGCCAGCGCCTGGCCCAGCTGGTGCCGATAGAGCGTCTCCGGCGCTGGCACGGACATGGCCGACGCTACTGCACAATGCCCCGGGTGACCTGCATGAACAGGTCTTCGCCCGTGTCGGTGGTCGACGCG
>JBFGLK010000470.1:0-3653 GCA_041576195.1 Promineifilaceae bacterium (SeqCode) | reverse complement strand
TGGGCCGCAACTTAATGGCCCTCGACCCCCTGGAGCCGGACGATCGGTTCGTCAGCTTCCTGCCCATGGCCTGGATCGGCGAGCAGATGATGTCGTTCGCCTGCAGCCTGCAGCGCGGCTTCACCCTGAACTTCCCGGAAGAGCCGGAGACCTCGCTGGCCAACATCCGGGAGATCGGGCCGCAGTCGATGTTCAGCCCGCCCCGCATCTGGGAGAACCTGGTCAGCCAGGTACTGGTCAAGATGGCCGACAGCACCCGCCTGAAGCGTTTGGCCTACGAGTGGGCCATGAAGGTCGGTTACCAGGTGGCCGACGCCCGCTTTCGCAGGGAAGCGCTCACGCCCTGGCTTCGCCTCCGCTATGCGCTGGCCGACTGGCTCGTCTTCCAGGCGATCAAGGACCACCTGGGGCTGCGCCACCTCAAGCGAGCCTATACCGGCGGCGCCGCGCTTGGCCCGGACGTCTTCCGCTTCTTCCACGCCCTGGGGGTCAACCTCAAGCAGATCTATGGGCAGACAGAGGCCAGCGGCATCAGCGTGCTGCACCGCGACGGGGACATCAAGTTCCAGACTGTGGGCACGCCGGTGCCCGGCACCGAGGTGCGGATCGCCGAGAGTGGCGAGATCCTGCTTAGGTCGGACGCCATCTTCCGCGGCTTTTACGGTAACCCGGAGGCCACGCGCGAGGCGCTGGAAGACGGCTGGCTGCACTCGGGCGACGCCGGTTACTTCGACGAAGACGGCCACCTGATCGTCATCGACCGGGCCAAAGACGTGATGACCCTGCATGACGGCACCAAGTTCAGCCCCCAGTTCATCGAGAACAAGCTCAAGTTCAGCCCCTACGTCAAGGAGGCGGTCGTCTTTGGCGGCGACTGGCCTTTCGTTACGGCCATGATCAACATCGACATGGAGAACACGGGCAAGTGGGCGGAGAACAACCACGTTGCCTACACGACCTACACCGATCTGGCGCAGAAGGCGCAGGTGTACGAGCTGGTGCGCGATGGCGTCGAGCGCGCCAACCACGATCTACCCGAAGCAGCGCGCATCCGGCGCTTCATCCTGCTGCACAAGGAGCTGGACGCCGACGACGCCGAGCTCACGCGGACGCGCAAGGTGCGCCGGAGCTATGTCACGCAGCGCTACGACGACATCATCAGCGCGCTGTACAGCCAGGCGGACCATCTGGACGTGGAGACGACGATCACCTACCAGGATGGGCGCACGGCCAGCATCAAGACGCAGTTGCGCATCGAGTCGCTGGCGGGGACCTGACGCGCCCGCTGCCGAGGAGAGGGGCATGGACAAATTCGTCCAATTGACGCTGACAGGGCTGACGAACGGCACCATTTTCGCCCTGGTGGCGCTGGGCTTCGTGCTCATCTACAAGGCGAGCGACGTGATCAACTTCGCCCAGGGCGACTTCCTGCTGGTGGGCGCCTACATCACGTTTGGGCTCGTGGCCGAGGTCGGCCTGCCCTGGTCTGTCGGCGTGCTGCTGACGATGGTCATTGCCGTCTTGCTTGGACTCGTGGTCGAGCGCCTGGTCTTGCGGCCACTGATCGGCGAGCCGATCATCTCCGTGATCATGGTCACGATCGGTCTCTCCTCGTTGTTGCGGGCGATTGTGAGCACGATCTGGGGCACCACCGGTCGGCCGTTTCCACCGTTTATTCCATCCGAGACTATCCGCATCGCCGGGGCCGTCGTGCCGGCAGACCGCCTGGTGGCCATCGGCCTGGCCGCGATTCTGCTCGTCGTCTTCAGCCTCTTCTTCCGCTATTCGCGCGAGGGCATTGCCATGCGGGCCACCGCCGACGACCAGCAGGCGGCGCTCAGCGTGGGCATCAGTGTGAAGAAGATCTTCGCCCTGGCCTGGTCCATCGCCGCGGTGACCGCCGCCCTGGCCGGCGTGCTCGTGGCCAACATCATCGGCGTCAGCGGCGTCGTAGCCGGCATCGGCTTGCGCGTCTTCCCGGTGGTCATTTTGGGCGGCCTGGACTCTATCCCCGGGGCCATTGTGGGCGGCGTCATTATCGGCTTGCTGGAGACCTACACCGGCGGCTACGTCGGCGGTGGCCTCAGCCAGGTCATCCCGTTCATCGTCCTGATCCTGATCCTGATGGTCAAACCCTACGGCCTCTTCGGCGAGATCCGCATAGAGCGCGTCTGATCCGACCGGGCGCGGCCGGCTGCGCCCCTACGACCACATGATGAACCCACCAACAATCAAACCAACCATCCAACCAAGCTGACCATGGAATCCGGCATTTACCACACCACCTACGCGAAGGACATGGCCCTGCGGCGAACGCCATTAATGCGCCTGCGCCTTGGCGTCGTCATCGCCGCCGTCCTCATTTTTCCGTTCCTGGCCAACGGCTACCAGCTTACTCTGGCCAACCAGATCGGCATCGCCTCGATCGGGGCCATCGGGCTCAACATCCTGACCGGTTTCACCGGCCAGATCAGCCTGGGCCAGGGGGCGTTCATGGCCGTGGGCGCCTACAGCTCCGGGCTCCTGGTGACGCGGTTGGGGCTGCCATGGTACCTGACTATCCCGGTCAGCTGCCTGATCACGGCCGGGGTCGGGGCGGTCTTCGGCATCCCCTCCCTGCGCCTCAAGGGCCTTTACCTGGCCATCGCCACGCTGGCCGCCCAACAGATCATCGAGTGGTCGATCACCCGCTGGAGCGCGTTGACCGGCGGCGTCGAGGCCCTGGTCGTGCCGGCACCCACCCTCTTCGGCGCCCGCCTCAACACCGACTTCGGCTTCTACTGGGTCATCCTCGCCTTCCTCGTCGTCACCATCCTCTACGCGGTCAACCTCTTTCGTACGCGGGTCGGCCGGGCGTTCATCGCCATTCGCGACCAGGATATCGCGGCCGCGGTCATGGGCGTCAACGTCTTCCGCTACAAGCTCCTGGCCTTCGCCACCTCCTCGTTCTTCGTCGGCCTCTCCGGCGCCCTCCTGGCCCAATACCGGGGCATCGTCAACTACGAGCGCTTCACCATCAGCACCTCGATCTTCTATCTGGCCGTCGTCATCATCGGTGGCCTGGGCTCCGTCTCCGGCTCGATATACGGCGCCGCCTTCATGACATTGCTGCCGGCCGTCCTGACGAACATCGGTCGCGCCCTGGGCACCAGCGTGCCGGGCGTAGCCAACATCCTGCCCTTCGTCCAACAGGCCGTCTTCGGCGGCACCATCATCCTCTTCCTGATCTTCGAGCCAGAAGGCCTGGCCAAAATCTGGCGCGATATCAAGGACTACTTCCGACTATGGCCCTTCAGTTACTGACGGGGCGCTTGCGCCCCCTATGGGGAGCCGGACTGGATTGGACGCGGCTCCATCTCTCTGGCTTTGGCCAAATAAGGAGGAAACCATGTTGACTTATGTGAATCGCGGCGGACCAGCCCGGGTCCTGCTGCTGGCGCTCCTTATGTTCCTGGTCGCCTGCAGCGGCGGGGACGGCGGGGACGACGCCATCAAGGTGGGGGCCATCTTTGACCTGACGGGCCCCACATCTGACGTCGGCACGCCTTACGCGGAAGGCATTCGCGACTATGTTGCCTGGCTGAACGAGAACGGCGGTATCGACGGCCGTCAGATAGATCTGGTATCGGCCGACTACGCCTACACAGTGGACC
>JBFGLK010000469.1:0-3669 GCA_041576195.1 Promineifilaceae bacterium (SeqCode) | reverse complement strand
GATGACGTAGACCCGGCTCTGGCGGGCCGCCGGCGTGTTGACGGTGACGAAGCGGGCGCCGTCCGCCGTCAGATCCAGCGACGACAGGAGGGCGCCCGTAGCCGGGTCGAACACAGAGATCGGGCCACCGTTCGTGGCGAGGATAATCAGGCCGGACGGGGCGGTGATCGGGCTGGTGGGCAGACCGCCGGGCGTGGGCGTTTCCCAGACGATGGCGCCGGTTGGCGAGAAGCGGATCAGCCGCTGATTATCGGCGGCGATGACCGCCCCGTTGGCCAGCACCAGGGGGGCGGAGGCCAGCGCTGTGCAGTTGAGCGCGGTGCCCGAGGACCAGATGCGCTCCGGCAGGCCGTTGTTGCCGGCATACCGATAGCTGGCGATGACGTCGCGCACGTCGCTGGCGCACGGATTGGCCGGGAAGTCGGGCGGAATCTCGCCGAAGCTGCAGGCGGCGACCGTGCCATTGGAGGCGCAGCCGAGCCCTTTGCCCGAGCCGAGGAAGCGGCCAGGCGCGATCTCCAAGAGATCCCGCCAGATAACGGTGGCGCCTAACGCCGGGGGCGGCAGGCCGACCGTGTCGGACATCCGCCGGTCACAATGGGCCATCGGGCAGCCCAGGACGGTGGCGGCGTTTTGCTCAAGCGTCCTGGTGCTGGCAGCCCAGGACGGTGCCGCGCCGCTTGGGTCCGTGGTCTTCAGGCGCTCCGCCGACAGCGTGCTGGCGAGCAGTAGCAACCAGGCCATCGAGGCGATGCGGGCTTTGCTCATCGTTGATCGTTCCCTCTGATGAAGCCGTCGCGCGGCAGAGGCGACAGCTCACGCTTGCCGGCAGCGGCCACAGGTCGCGGCCGGCACGCCGGTGATCACATAGCTTGGCGGGGTTGAGTTGGCGATGCGTGCTTGTTGCTGCCCTGCATTATAGTTGGAACCGCGGTTATGTATAGAGGGAAGTTGCCGCCCGCGACGCGTCGATGTCGCGCTGATCACCCTTAGGGTGCGAACGCACCCTAAGGGTGATCCCGGGAGCCACCCATCCCCGTTTGACATTTGCCTCTGGCTATGGCAGAATCGCCGCCATCGCCCCCGTAGCTCAGAGGACAGAGCGTTGGCCTCCGGAGCCAAAGGCCCAGGTTCGAGTCCTGGCGGGGGTACAAGCAGGAATGCCGGCAGCGGGCCGGCATTTTGCGTTTTGTGGCGGGCGGCCCGTCATGCGACCGGGTAACGCGAGCCCCTGAGTGCGCCGCCGTCGGGCGCGAGCCAGAGGAGGCCAGGCATGATCGACACCAGGCTGGCGGGCAGAGTCGTCCTGATCACGGGCGCCAACCACGGCATCGGCGCGGCGACGGCCGAGGCATTCGCCGCCCAGGGGGCAGCCGTCTTCGTTACGTATTTCCGCGACACCTCCCCCTATTCGTCCGCCGACCTGCGCCGAGCGGCGGCCGCCGGGATCGGCGGGGACGCGCTTTATCGCGCCCGGCAGCAGCAACCGGTCGAACCGCTCCTGGACCGCCTGCACGCCCACGGGGCTTCCGCCGCTGCCCACGAGGCCGACCTGGCCGACCCCGCCAACATCGACCGGCTATTCGCCCGCTGCGAGGCGGCACTCGGCCCGGTCGACGTGCTGGTAATCAACCACACGTATTGCGTCCTCGAGACGTTCGATCCCGCACGAGTCACCGTCGAGGGTGACGTCTCGCTGCCCACAGCAGACACCATTGACGCCCATTTCGCGATTAACGCCCGGGCCTACGCCCTCTTGATGAGCGGATACTTGGCGCGCTTTCTGGCTCGCAGGGCGACGTGGGGCCGCATCATCAACGTGAGCACGGACGCCGCACATGCCCACGTCGGCAACATCAGCTACGCCGCCAGCAAGCACGCCATCGAATCCTACAGCCGCTCGGCCGCCGCCGAAATGGGTCGCTACGGCATCACAGTCAACGTCGTGGCGCCGGGCCCTACGCAGACCGGCTATATTACGCCCGCGGCGGAGGCGGCCATCGTTGCCGGCACGCCGTTGGGGAGGCTGGGCGCCCCAGGGGACATCGCCGACGCTATCTGCTTCCTTGCCTCGGAGCAGGCGCGCTGGATCACAGGTCAGCTGCTCTACGTTGGCGGCGGCTGGCGGATGGGGCAGTGACCGCGGGTGTGGCAGCGCTCGCCCGTCATGGTCGCTCGATGCCGCGGTCGAGGGATCTCCGGCGATAGGCCTCGAACGCGGGTCACTCCCGGCGGCGGAGCGTGAGCGCCTTCTCGGCCTCAATGAGCAGCAGGACACTGACGCCAAGCAGCACACACAGCAGCAGCTCGCCGACGCGCAAAGGCGTTATCTGGAATAAGCGATCCAGAAATGGG
The DNA here is from genome assembly GCA_041576195.1 of Promineifilaceae bacterium (SeqCode). GTDB lineage: Bacteria > Chloroflexota > Anaerolineae > Promineifilales > Promineifilaceae > JAGVTM01. The sequence goes on along the minus strand of JBFGLK010000469.1, from coordinate 1,314 downwards.
ACGTAGATGACCGCCAGCTGCAAAACGACGGTGACCCCGATGAGACCAAGCAGCACGGGATTTGAGCGCAGGCCAAACGACCACAGTAGCGCTCGCGTCGATCGGGACGCCAGAGCCTGACCCATCTGCATGAAGGCCAACGCCGTGAAGATCAGTGTCTGCCAGCGGGTGCCGCCGGCGATCACGCTCTGGAGCAATGTGGCGACGCGACTCAGCTCGGTGGCCATGCCGGTGGCCGTAACGACCGCCGCGCCGCGGCCATGAGGATAAGAACCATGGTGTTGCTGAACTGGGTCGCCAGCGGGCGGAGCGGGGAATGGCGGCCGCCCGCCTGCAACTCGTTGGCCCCAGTACGGGTACGCCGTGCGCCAGCCTGGTCCTCGGACAGGCCAGTGGCCAGCGTCGTGTCCAGCTCATGCAAGATCTGATCGGTGTGTCGAAGATGCCAGGAAGTCTGCATGACGTGAGTGTCCTGCGCGATACGGACTCGCCAGAGGGCTCGAGGATCATAGCAAACGGTCGGTCACGCCCACGCAGCCCGGCCGACGGCAGGTGGACGGAGCCAATCGGACAGGGGTAAAATCCTTCTCATCATGCCGAGTACCACACAGATCATGGCCCGGCGCCTGGCGCGCCAGCAAAAGCGGGGCGGGCCTCGCCGCCTGGCGGTGCGTCTGCTGGCCATCGCGGTTGTTCTGCTGGTTGCCGGCAGCTTGCTGACCATCCTGGCCGCGGCCGGGACGGCGCTCGGCGTTTACAGTTACTTCACCCAGGACCTGCCTGATTTCACCGAGCTGGAGAGCCTGGGCCAGGACGTCGAGACGTTCGAGACGACGAAGATCTACGCCTGGGGCGCGGATGAGGATGGCGACGGCAGCCGCGATCTGGCGTTGATCAACGAGATCATCGATCCGCTGGGCGGGGACCGCCAGTGGCTCCGCTACTCCCAGATTCCGCGCGACGTCGTCAACGCCACGGTAGCCATCGAGGATCGCACCTTCTGGGTCAACCGCGGCTTTGATCTGCAAGGGATCGGACGCGCTTTCTATTCGTATGTCCTGCAAGGCGGCGCCGTCCAGGGCGGTTCGTCGATCACCCAGCAGGTCGTGAAGAACAACCTGATAGAGCCCGAGCGCCGCATCGTCGGGGCCCAGGTCGGCTTCGACGACTATCGGCGGAAGGTCGAAGAACTCCTCCTGGCCCAGGAGCTCTCTCGTGTCTATACGAAGGAGCAGATCCTGGAATGGTATCTGAACACCAACTTTTACGGGAATCTGGCCTACGGCATTGAGGCCGCCGCCCGCGTCTACTTCG
>JBFGLK010000468.1:0-3689 GCA_041576195.1 Promineifilaceae bacterium (SeqCode) | reverse complement strand
CGGCCAGGAGCTGCGCGGCGAGGCGGTTCAGGGCGGCGAAGAGCTCGGCCGTGCCGGCAAGCGACTCGTCAAGCGCCGCCAGACGAAAGGCGTGCGCGGCCGCCTGGCCAAAGGCGCTGCCGCCCCGCACGCGCATAGCCCGCACCTCCCCGAGGACATGCGCTACGGAGTTGTAGTAGGCGCCCTCCATCAGCACGCTCTCCTCGGGGCCGAGCCTATTGGCCCAGCAGGCGGACCGCCGGATCGTCGCCGAGGAGCGTGACCAGGCGCTCGACGCCAGGGACGCGGCGCCCCGCTCCCTGTGTGGCCACGACGGCGGCCCCCATTGCGTTGGCCAGAGCGGCGCAATCGCGCCAGCTCCCGCCCCGCAGGCGCCCGGCCGCCAGCGCCGCCACGAAGGCATCCCCCGCCCCAACCGTGTCCACGACGTCTACGGCGAACCCGGGATGATGGATCGGCTCGGCCGCGCTGGCCACGTGGCACCCGGCGGCGCCGACCTTGACCACGACCACGGATGGGCCATAGGCGCGCAGGGCGGCGCCGGCGGCCGGCGGATCGCCGGGCACGAGATGGGCTGCCTCGTCGTCGGTGAGCACGAGCACGTCCGCCAGGCCCAGGGCATCCTCCAGCATCGGCGCCGGGATGTCCCGGACGCTGGGGCCCGGGTCGAAAAAGACCGGGATGCCTCGCTGTCGGCCCAGTCGGAGCAGGTCAAGCACGTCCCCCGGATGGATCACGTCGCGCAGCGCGTAGCCGTTGGTGTAGAGGAGGCGCGCCCGGGGCACAACCTCCGCCCAATCCGGCGGGCAGCGCTCGGGCGGGGTGTGGTCCTTGATGCCGAGGAAGACGTGCTGGCCCGTCTTGTCGGTAATGACCACACTCAGGACGGTGCGGCGGCCGGGATGGGCGACCGCGTGCTCGAGGATGACGCCTTCCGCGGCGAGCATGCGAAGCACCTCGCTGCCCCAGTGGTCCCCGCCGACCATGCCCAGCGTCGCGGTGGCCAGATGAAGGCGACGCGCCGCGACGAGCGTCGTGCAGGCGCCGCCCAGCTCCGGGTAGAGCCCGTCCGCCCAATCGTGCTCGTTCGCGCGCAAGGGCAGGCGGGTCACCGGCAGGATCAGGTCGGCCACCAGGTCCCCGACGACGACGAAATCGATCGCGTGCATGTGCACCCCCGGTTGGTCGGGCCGCTCAGGCCACAAGTTGGGATGAGGCGGCGCTGCCGGTCTGCCGGCGCCGCCAGGTCAGGATGCCGGCACCCAGGGCGAGCGGGATGACCGCCGCGGCCAGGAGTAGCGGCAGCCGCACGGAGGGCGCCACGCGGATCTGCCGGATGCTGCCCACCATGATGTCCTGCTCCGGCGATCGTAGGCGCACGGCGAATGCCGGCCGATCGGGCGCCAGCTCCAGGCGATAGCCGACGAAGTCGACGCGCGGCGTCAGGTTGGGCGTCGCCGGGTCGTAGGGGAGGATCTCGTAGCCGAGCTCGCGTCCCGCCGTCTGGCGCACGAAGTAGGGTTGCAGGGCCAGGCGGTCGATCACCTGATCGGCGCGCACCACCTCCAGCACCCCCTCATCGATGCGCTCGCCGCCCACCCAGGTCCACTCGGCGCCGCTCGTGTCGCCGGCGTACTGGGGATCTTGCAGCCGTTGGTAGGCCAGATCCGGGTATTCCCGCACGATCTGCGGCTTGAGATAGACGACCGTGCCGGGCTCGGCCAGGATCAGGTCAGACAGATCGTTGAGCTGCTCGGGGAACGTCCAGCGCGTCTCCGGCACGACCTCATAGCCGACCGCGGAGCGCCGGGCGCCGAAGACGATCAGATCGCGCTCGCTTTCCGGCGCGATGCTGCCGTCGGGCAGGCGGGTGCGGACGGCGTAGCGGCCTGCCGGCAGCGACAGCGGGTAGCCGCGGTTCATACCCGTGCTGAACAGGTTCAGGGGCGGCGGCGGCTCGGGCGCCGCGATCGACTGTGACGGAGTCTCCCCGCGCGCCTGGGCCTCCCGCGCCGACTCCAGCCAGCGGGCCCGCGCTTCCTCATACGCCTGGACCGCCTGGCGATAGCCTCGCTGAGCGGCCTGGAAGGCGGCGTCCGCCTCCAGCGCCTCCGAGCCGACGTAGAGCTGCGGCCGAGCCCCGGTCTGGCCCGAGCTGAAGTGGATGGTGTAGTCGGTCTGGGCGACGGTGGCCACGACCTGGCCGCCGCGGACCACCTCCAGCGTCCCCTCGACCTGTTCGTTCAGCTGCGACCAGGCCGCGCGATACTCGTTGGTGATCGGCCAGTAGTAGACCAGGGTGCGGCGCGGCGACAGAATACTGGTCAGGTCGGCCAGCAGGTAGAGGGTGTCGACGGAGGGCGGGGCAAAGGTGCCAATGACTGCGCCCGGGATGGTGGCGTTGATGCCGTAGACGAACGCCTCGACCTGATCGGGCGACTGGGCCCGGGCCGGTCCGCGTGCCGGCAGGGCGAGCAGCGCCAGTAGAAGCAACAGCGGGAGCGCGCGGCGCCTCATGGCAGCACACCCCGGCGCCGCAGCGCCCAGATCGCCGCGCCCAGCCAGAGCGCCGTGCTTGCCAGCGCCGTGCCCACATGCCGGAGCAGAACAAAAACGTCGCCCCGCAGGGCCGCGTCCAACATGCCGTCCGCCATGCGGAACGGCGAGATCCAGAGCATGGCGCCGTAGATCTGGCGCAGGACGACGCGGGCAAACAGCAGCGCGTCGTAGTACTTGCTGGTGGGCGGGATATTCAACAGGGCGGCATAGGCGCCCTGGATGGCCAGGAGAAGCAATACGGCCGCCATCAGCAGGAGCACGGCGGCGCGCCCGGAGGGCGCGGCGGCGGAGACGAAGAGGCCGAAGGCCACCGCCAGCCCGGCGACCAGGACGGTCGGCACAAGTCCCCAGAGCAAAGCCGGCGGCACGACGAAGTTGGTCAGGGCACCCAGGAGCAGCAGGGCCGGCAGCAGGGCCAGGATGAACGCGGCGTACACGGCCATGCCGGCAAGCAGGTGGGCGCCGACCAGGGCGACCTCGTCGATGGGCGTGAAGAAGAGCACCTGGAGCGAGCCCTGCTCGCGCGGCCGGGCCACCGCCAGCGTGGCCTCGACAGTGACGAACAGCAGCGCCAGGGTGGTCACCGCCTGCAGCGGCAGGAAGAACGGCCGCACGATGATGTTGAGCCCGCTCTCGTCGACGAAGCGCACCGCGTTGTAGACGATGAAGGCCGTGGCCGCGATGGCCGCGGCGCCGGCGATGTAGACGCTCCAGGCCAGGAAGACGTCCCGGGCCTGCTGACGGGCGACGCGCCGGATGGCGTGCCAGCGCAGCGAGGCCAGCGAGGGTCCGGCGGTGGGCATCTGGCTCATGGGGCGCCTGCCAGCTGCCGCACGTTTTGATGCGTGATGGTCACGAACGCCTCCTCCAGGCTCACCTGGCGCGTGCTCATCTCCACCAGCACGCCCCCCTGCGCCACCACGGCGCGGAAGACGTCCGGTCGCGCGTCGGACGGCCCATTGACGAAGACGGTCAGGGTGCCGTCCGCCACCTCGACGTCGCGCACCGCGGCGAGGTCCTTCAGCGCTGCCGGCAGCCCGGCGGGCATATCGACGAGCACGAGCCGCAGCTGGGTCGACCCACCGATGCGCGTCCGGATGCCCTCGATGGTGTCCTCTACCAGCAGGCGG
>JBFGLK010000467.1:0-3693 GCA_041576195.1 Promineifilaceae bacterium (SeqCode) | reverse complement strand
GGATTTCTCGCGGGCGTCCGCGGCGATCTCGCCGCGCCCACCCGGGTGCCTTTCCCGCGGGGTTGGACTATACTATGGGCCGTCAAACGCCAGTTTGGGCACGCGTTCATCGCCTGCCTCCCGTTGTTTCCAAGCCAAAGGAGTGAAGCGTATGAAGACGAGATTCCTATGGCTGATAGGGCTGCTCCTCATCATGGTTCTGGCCCTGTCTGCCTGCCAACCGGCCGTCGAACAGGTGACGGTCGAGGTGACCCGCGTGGTGACCGAGACCGAACAGGTCGAGGTCGAAGTGCCCGTCGAGGTGACCCGCGTCGTCGTGGAGACGCAAACCGAGACCATCACCGAAGAGGTCATGGTCGAAGAGGCGCCCCTCGGCTCCGAAGAGCGGCCGATCAAGGTCCTCTTCGTGCCCTCGGTGGACGTGGACGTCATCATCTCCGGTGGTGAGCTGCTGGCCGACGCCCTGACAGAGGCCACCGGCCTGAGCTACGAGGTGGTCGTCCCCACCAGCTACGCCGCCACCATCGAGGAGATGTGCGCCTCGCCCGACGACACGGTCGGCTTCATCCCCGCCCAGGGCTACGTCCTGGCCAACAACCGCTGTGGCGTCACCGTCGGCGCCGCGGCCGTCCGCTTCGGCCTCTCCTGGTACGCCGCGCAGTACGTCGTGCGCGTGGATAGCGACATCCAGTCAGTGGAGGACCTCGACGGTAGGTCGTGGTGCACCGTAGACTTCGGCTCCACCTCCGGCTACCTTTACCCCAGCGCCGAGTTTCTGGAGATGGGCATCGAGCCCGGCGAAGTCATCGAAACGGGTGGCCATAACAACGCCATGCTGGGTGTCTACAACGGCGAGTGCGACTTCGCCACCGGCTTCTTCAGCCCACCCCAGTTGCCGTTCGGTGAGCGCCAGTGGACCTATGGCGTGGATGATCCGGAGATCTGGCGCGAGGCCGGCCTGCCGGCCATTCGCAACGAAGCCGGCCGCACGTACATCGGCGGCGGCCCGGACGAGGGCGGCTACCGGCTGCTGGACTCCCGCAACCTCGTCATGGAGACGGCGCCGGACATCTTCGAGCAGACCCGCATCCTGGCCCTGACGAATCAGATCCCGAACGACACGATCTCCTTTGGCCCCGAGTTCCCGCTCAACCTCGCCAATCGGATCGTGGCCGCCATGATCGAGTTCGCCGGCTCAGAGGCCTGCCAGGCATCGATCTGCTCTGACGAGTTCTACACCTGGACCGGGGTCGAAGCGGTTGCCGACAGCTTCTACGATCCCGTGCGTTCGGCGATGGACTTCCTCGGCATCACCGAAGAGGAAATCCTCGGCGAGGGCTGATAGTCGACGACGCTCATCTGTAACTGACCCGAGGTGCAAGGCGCCTGGCGAGCGCCTTGCACCCTCTGTGCCCTTCGCCACACAGGGGGTCCCGTGCTGCGCATCGAACACCTCACCAAGGTTTATGAGGACGGCACCGTGGCCTTGAAGGACGTCAGCTTCACGGTGCCTGACGGGGAGTTCATGGCCGTCATCGGCCTCAGCGGATCGGGCAAGAGCACGCTCCTGCGCTGCATTAACCGCCTCATCGAGCCGACGGAGGGGGACATCTGGTGGAACAACGTCCACCTCTCGCACGTGACCGGCGAGGAGCTGCGCCGGGCCCGACGCAAGATCGGCATGATCTTCCAGCACTTCAACCTGGTCGATCGCTCGACGGTGATGACCAACGTTCTCAGCGGTAGGCTGGGCTACGTCAACCCCATGGCCAGCATCATGGGCCGTTTTCCCGAAGCGGACATCAAGCGTGCCTATGCCAGCCTGCAGCGCGTCGGCATTCGGGACAAGGCGGACAACCGGGCAGACGAGCTCAGCGGCGGCCAGCGCCAGCGCGTCGGCATCGCCCGCGCCCTCATGCAGGAACCGGAGCTATTACTGGCCGACGAGCCCGTGGCCAGCCTGGATCCGGCGCTGGCCCACAGCATCATGCGTCACTTGCAGCAGATCAACCGCGAAGACGGCATCATGGTGCTCTGCAGCCTGCACTTTCTGGACCTGGTGCAGCAATACAGCACACGGGCCATTGCCCTCAACGAGGGCAAGCTCGTGTTTGACGGGACGCCAAACGAGATTGACGACGCCAGGTTCATCGAGATCTACGGCCAGGAAGCCGAGCGCATTGGTTAGCCGGCCTTCAAGGCAGAAGGCCCTCCTCCCATCATGGCAGGCAACAACGGCAACGGGCAGCGCAGGCGGATCAGAACCTACCTGATCGTGCTGGCCGTCCTCATTCTCTACGCCTATGCGGCGCAGGTCACCCAGATCGACCTGCGCGAGCCGCTGGAGCCGCGCCGGCAGAACAATCTGGTCAGCCTGATTCGCGAGCTGGCGCGTCCTGACCTCTTCGCCTACGAGACCGAGACGCGCAGCACGAACATCTCCATCCGTATGCCCTGCCCCGAGGAAGTGAGGGCGTCCCAGGTCAGCGTCGACGGGCGACTGCTCCTGATCGTCCCCAACTGCGCCACGACCACGCAGGATCCGATCGGCCTCGACGGTCAGGGCTTTCAGCCTAACGTCAGCGGCATCGTCCGCTGGATCCCCATTGGGGCCACCTCGACGCGCCGCGTGGCGGAGTTCAAGGCCGATGCGGAGGGCCGGTTCAGCATCACGTTCACGATGCCGGACATCCGCGCCTCGGAGGAGCCCCAGCGTCTGGAAATCCTGGAGACGGTGGACAGGCGCATCGTGGGGCCAAGCGCGACGTCGTTGGAAGCGCTGGACAAGATCGTCGAGACGGTGCTGATGGCCCTGATGGCTTCGACCATCGGCACGTTGCTGGCCATCCCCATCTCGTTCATGGCCGCGAGCAACCTAATGCGCGACGTGCGCCTGCCGCTGGCCGCCATCATGGGCGGGTTGCTCCTGGTGCCGGCAGGCGGCTTCGCCGGCTGGTGGATCGCCGACCAGGTCGTGACGCTGTCCGCGACGCTGGCCCCCAACGGCCTCGTCGGGCTGGGCGCCTTGGCCGGCAGCGCCATCCTGGCCGTCCTGGCCGTGCGTCTGAGCCCCGTCTTCGCCAGCGAGGTCGAACGGCGCCCGTCCCCGGGCGCCACGCTCGTCTGGCTCCTGGGCCTGGGCCTGCTGGCCCTCCTCAGCCTCAGCCTGCTGGCCCGCCTGGGGCTGGTCGCCGGCACCTGGCTGGACCAGGGCCTTGGGCCCTTCGGCTTCCTCGGCAATTTCGTCGCCGTGCTCTCCGATCTAACCACGTTGCTGGCCGCCGTCGTCATGGGCCTGATCGGCGCCTCTCTGGCCATCTCCCTGGGCAGCCGCTACGGTCAGGAGGCCGTCATTCGCCTGCCGGCCGGGCCCGGCCGGGCCTTGACCGCGGTCCTCACCGGGCTGGGCACCGCCCTCTTCATCATCGCTCTGGCCCTGGGCCTCTTCTGGTTCGACGTCCTCGGCATCCGCCCCTACGTGCCGGCGACGGCCGCCGGGCAGCTGCGCCTGATGCTGGCCCCGGCGCTGATCATCGGGGGCGTCGCCGGCGCGCTCTCCCTGCTCAGTTCGCCCAAACGCCAATACCCCGTCGGCATGCTGACGTACACCGTCACGCGTGGCACCCTGAACGGGCTGCGGTCGATCGAGCCGATCATGATGGGCTTCGTGTTCGTCATCTGGGTGGGGCTGGG